>JAZNUO010000031.1:0-4861 GCA_045592305.1 Eubacteriales bacterium
TTCGGGCAAGACCGAATCGGAATATCGAGTGCGTAGTGAAGCGAAGCACATATCGAACGCCGCAAGGCGTATATCGACTGTTTTTTTGTCGATATGCACGAGCGGACGAGCCCGCCCGTGCTCGATATACCGCTCGGCGTAGGCCTTCGCGGTTCGATATGCCGCCGAAAGCGGCTCGATATGCGCCCGTAGGGCGCAAGAACTCACCGACAAACCCAAATTTGAAATCAGTAAGAACCCTAAAAATTTCATAAAGAAAGAAGTGATCCGCATGAGTAACGCACGTTACTACCAACCCGAAATCGAGACCATGCCTCCGGAGGAGATGCAGGCTCTGCAATCCGAGAAGCTGGTGAGGCAGGTACGCCACATCTACGACAACGTTCCCTACTACCGCGCCAAGATGGAGAAGAAGGGCGTGACCCCCGAGGACATCCACGGTATCGAGGACCTCCACAAGCTCCCCTTCATCACCAAGGACGATCTCCGCGACCAGTATCCCAAGGGATTTTTGGCCGTCGACCAGTCCAGGTGTGTCCGCATCCAGTCCACCTCGGGTACCACCGGCCGCCGCGTCGTGGCCTTCTACACCCAGCACGACGTGGATCTGTGGGAGGACTGCTGCGCCCGCGCCATCATGGCGGTGGGCGGCACGAGCGAGGACGTTTGTCAGGTTGCGTACGGCTACGGTCTGTTCACGGGCGGTCCCGGTCTCAACGGCGGCTCTCACAAGGTGGGTTGTCTGACCCTCCCCATGTCCTCGGGCAACACCGAGCGTCAGATCCAGTTCATGATGGATCTGGAGGCCTCCATCCTCTGCTGCACCCCCTCCTACGCCGCCTATCTGGGCGAGTCCCTGAAGGAGCGCGGCTACAAGCCCGAGGATAACAAGCTGAAGGCGGGTATCTTCGGCGCGGAGCCTTGGACCGAAGAAATGCGCCGCGACATCGAGAAGTCTCTGGGCATCAAGGCCTACGATATTTACGGTCTGACCGAGATCAGCGGCCCCGGCGTGTCCTTCGAGTGCACCGCTCAGTCGGGTATGCACGTCAACGAGGATCACTTCCTCCCCGAGATCATCGACCCCGACACCGAGGAGGTTCTTCCCGAGGGCGAGAAGGGTGAGCTGGTCTTTACCTGCCTCGACAAGGAAGCCTTCCCCATGATGCGTTACCGCACCCGCGACATCTGCGTGCTGACCCGCGAGAAGTGCTCCTGCGGGCGCACCCTGATCCGCATGAGAAAGCCCATGGGTCGCTCCGACGATATGCTCATCATCCGCGGTGTCAACGTATTCCCCTCCCAGATCGAGACGGTTCTCTTGCAGGAGGGCTACGCCCCCAACTACCTCATCGAGGTGGACCGCGTGAACAACACCGATACCCTGGACATCTATGTGGAGCTGACCGAGGAGCAGTTCTCGGATACCGTTAAGGCCGTCACCGCCGCCGAGAAGTCTCTGGCGGGTGCCATCAAGACCATGCTGGGCATCAACCCCGCCGTTCATCTGGTGGCTCCCAAGACCATCGCCCGCTCCGAGGGCAAGGCCGTCCGCGTGAAAGACAAGAGAAAGCTGCACGACTGAGAACGGGGGAACGCGCAGGGCTCTGCCCTGCACCCGCAAGGGCTCTGCCCTTGGCCGCGCTGCGGCTCGGTCACGACACGGCTGTGACTGCCACCGGCAGTCATTCACTACCGTGTCGCCGCTCCGCTACCCCGCTCAAGGAACTTTTTGAAAAAAGTTCCTTGAGAATCCTCAAAAACTTTCAACAAGGGAATTGGTATCACAAAGAGATTCCCGACTACCATAACAGGAGGAAACAGTACAATGGCACTGAAGCAGATTTCGGTATTCGTAGCCAACCAGACCGGCTCTCTGGAGAAGCTGGTCAACATTCTGGCCGAGGCGGGCGTGGATATGCGCGCCATGTCCATCGCCGACACCCAGGAGTTCGGCATCATGCGCATGATCGTCAAGGGCAACACCAAGGCCTGCAACGCTCTCCGAGGCGCGGGCTATCTGGTCAACATCAGCTACGTCACCGCCGTGGAGATCCCCGACGAGCCGGGCGGACTCGCCAAGGTGGTCAGCATTCTGGCAAGCCACGGCGTGAACATCGAGTACACCTACGCCTTCATGACCCGCTCCCACGGCAAGGCCTGCGTGGTCTTCCGCGTGGAGGACAACGAGGCCGCCGAGAGCATTCTGGCTCAGAACGGCATCGACACCCTGAGCCACCTCGTAGCCGAGGACGCGCCTCTGTAAGAAATGCCCGTGACCCCGCTTCGGAACCCACCCGAGGCGGGGTCTTTTCCTTCAATTACGGTGGCGAAATTTGATGCAGTATATTGACAAACGAAGATTTGTGTAGTATAATTGAATCACCGAAAACCGCTCAAGGCGAGCGGTAAATATCACAAAGGAGAATTCCACATGAAGAACTTTTTCGCTGAATTCAAGAAGTTCATCACCCGCGGCAACGTCATGGACATGGCCGTCGGTGTCATCGTCGGCGGCGCCTTCACCGCGATCGTCAACGGGCTCAGCAACTTCATCCTCAAGCCCCTCATCAACTACCTGTTGGCTCTCATTCTGGGCAAGGACACCCTGGCAGGCATCCACACCATGCTGCTGGAGGCCTACACCACCGACGAGACCGGTGCGGAGGTGCTGGATCTGGCCAACTCCATCTACATCGACTGGGGCTCCTTCATCAACGCCATCATCAACTTCTTCCTGATCGCTCTGGTACTGTTCTGCATCGTCCGCATCTTCAACCGTATGCGTGAGAACCAGCAGGAGGCCGCCGAGCGCGCTCAGAGCAGAAAGACCAAGAAAGCAGACCGCAAGGCCATGAAGGCCGAGGGCGTCAACGTCCGCGATAAGGCCGCCGTCGCCGCTTGGTACGCCGCCCGCGCCGAGAAAGCCGCCGCTGAGGAAGCCGCCGCCGCTGCCGCCGCCGAGGAGCAGGCAAGACAGGATCGCCTCGCCAACCCCACCACCGAGGATCTGCTCAAGGCCATCCTCGCCGAGATGAAGAAGGACTGATTCTTCGCTCTACCTTATGGGAGACTCGCTTTTGCGGGTCTCCTTTTTGCGGGATGGGATTTCAAATTGGGGTTTGTCGGCAGGGGTTTCACCCCTGCACCCCACCAAAGGGACTTTTGAAAAAGTCCCTTTGGAATCTTCAAAACTTTCAAAAAAATCATTGATAAATAATACTTTTTGAAAGTTCTTGAAGAGAGTCCAGAGGGAAACTTCTTTCAAGAAGTTTCCCTTTGGCGTTCCCCTCGCCCCTGCCCGATAAACCCCAATTTTACGCAATCTCCAACCTATATGGGCAGAGGCGACTCCAAGGCCGCCTCTACCCGAAATCGGTGAAATTATACCTTCTTCTGCGCCTTGAAGATGAAGCCGCGCAGACCGCTCTTGAGGAGGCTGTAGTCATCCGTCCATTGGCTGCCGCCTGTGACGAAGTTACCGGGACCGCAGGCTCCCGCAGGCTTTTCAACCTCATGGAGAGGACCGAAAACGTTGGTACGGACACCCTCCACGGTGACGCTGATGGGTAGCCCCTTCCTGTAGGCCTCAGTGATGTCGGCCTCGTAGGGATCCCAGCCGAGGACGGTCGTCTTACCCGCGGCAGTGACCTTGACGCAACCGCCCGTGAAGTCCTTGGGAGTCAGGACGATGCGGTCAGCCTCCTTTGCGGCATCGCCCAGAATATTCCCGAAATCGTCGGGGGTGAGGATGTACTCCATGTTACCCGTGTAGAAGGGCAGATCAAAGGCGGCGTAGTCGTCACAGCCCATGAACCCGGGCGTGCCCACCAGCGTGCGCTTCCTGCCCTCCACCCTGACGCCGAAGATACCCACCAGATAGAGAGCCTCCACGTTGGTGGTGCGCATGAAGGTCACGTCGACGGTAACTTCATTTCTGCCCCGCTTGAGGGCATCGGCGGGGATCTTCATCTTCTTGAAGCAGTCGTCCACCCAGAAATCATTGACGTCATCGTTGTGAAGCTCCACGCCGTTGATCCTGTAGTGGTTCAGCTCGGGACGCTCACCCGCCAGAATAACGTCGAATTCGGGCATCTCGTCGATGTAGAACTCGTAGGAGAGCTGGAGCTCGCCGTACTTCTTGGTATCGTTGAGCTTGGCGTACCAGGGTTGGAGCATACCGCCGCCACGCCACTCGATGCCCACGTCGGAGCGGATCTGTCTGTCTGCCCACAGAGCCTCGGCCTCATCGTGCCACTCGCCGTCCTTCCAGCGCCACTTGCACCAGTCAAGAACGCAGACGTTGGGCTCGTGGGCGGCGTAGGGAAACTCACCCGTCAGGGTCTCGGTTGCCACCGTCTCGTACTCGGCGACGGCGGGAAGCTCGTCGGGGGTCTTGGTCAGGATAAAGCAACGGGTGCCCGCGGCTTCCAGATCCATGCTGATGTAGTAGGTGCCGCTGACCTCACCCGCCAGAGCCGAGGCATCGTAGCGGGTGCCGTTCTCCAGATCCCACTCCTCCACGGCGTAGCCAGCGGGAGCCTTGACGGCCAGGGTCAGGTTTTCTCTGGGCTGTTTCCGGTCGGTGTTCAGCACCACAACGGCGTAGCCGTCGCCGCCGAAGTCCTTGCGGACCTGGGCGAACACGGCCTTCTCGGTCTCACCTTCACCGTTGGTGACGGAGACGAACTCACAGGCGTTCTCGCGGACGGCGGCCACCAGAGCCTCCTCGTCGAAGGGGATGGTGATTCCCTGCTCCGCGAGCTTGGCGGGCTCGTCGGACTTGACTGCGTTTACGTAGGTAGGAACGTCACCGCAGAAGATGACCTTGCCGCCCTTGTCCATGAACGCACGCAGGAGG
>JAZNUO010000032.1:0-3764 GCA_045592305.1 Eubacteriales bacterium
TGTTGTGCCAGAGAATATCCTTGACGGGGGTCTTGGTCAGATTCATGGCGGGTCTCCTTTGGTGGATTTAGAGGGCAGGCGATTGCAAAATGCTTCAAATTTGGGTTTATCGGCAGGGGCTCTGCCCCTCCACCCCGCCAAAGAACCTTTTGCAAAAGGTTCTTTGGAATCTCCAAAAACCTTTAAAAAGGATTGATAATTAATGCTTTTTTGAAGGTTCTTGAAGGGAGTCCAGAGGGAAACTTCTTTCAAGAAGTTTCCCTTTGGCGTTCCCCTCGCCCCTGCCGATAAACCCAAATTTGAAGCATTTTGCAATCGCCTGCCCTCTAAATCCACCAAAGGAGACCCGCCATGAATCTGACCAAGACCCCCGTCAAGGATATTCTCTGGCACGGCGGTAAGGCCCTGCTCTGCGCTGCCCAGCTTTGGATCTTCCACTTTGTCACCATGAAGTCCGTGGGGAATCTCATGAGCTTTCTGTACACCGAGCTGGTCGTCCGTGAGGGCGAGCCCGCCGAGGTGCTTCTGTCCCTCATCCACCCCGTCACCCTGATCCTTTTGTTCTTCTTCTTGTGGCGGTACTACGACAACGTGGACGACCGCAGCTTCAACCGCTTCTGCGAGACCTACAAGGATCAGACCAAAGCCCCCAATCTCCTGAAGGAGCTCCCCTACGCGGTGGGCTTTGCCGTGACGGTTCTCTCCGCCACCCCCGTCATTTCCTCCGCCCTGATCCCCACCCTGCGTCATACGGGTATGCGTCAGGGGGAATGCGCCGCCGTGGCCACCGCCGCAGCCCTTTTGCTGGTGGCGGGTCTCTCCATTCTGCGCCTCCGCCGCCGTTCCGCGGTCTGGATCATCCAGAAGGATCTCCGCACGGGCAACGAAAAGACCCGCTGGGGTCGCCGCATCTTCTATGCGGTGATCTTCTTCGGCGCCATCTGCGCCCTGCTCTTCTTTGGCTTCTCCACCCTGGTCCCCTTCTGGGGCTCCCTGATCCTCGGCATCATCCGTCTGCTCTGGAAGCCCATCCTCATCATCGCCTCGGCCCTGTTCCTCTGGCTTTTCGTCATTCGCTCCGCCCGCCGTATCATCGACCGCCGCAGATTCCTCAAAAAGCTGGACACAATGAAGGAGCGGGGAGAGCTGTCCTACGAGGTTCACGGCTCCCCCTACCTGTCGGTGCTCTCCGAGCGGGTGTTTTTCGGTCTGACCATCATCGACAAGCCCCACCCCGACAGTCGGGGCAGTCGCCGCAACAGGGAAACAACCTACAAGATCGCCTTCGCCAACTGCCGCTACCGTCGGGGGCTGGTGATCCTCTGCCCCAACAACGTGTACCGCTTCGTGTACTCTCTCCAATTCCGCACCATCGCCCAGCAGAACTGGGGCGGGCTTTCGGTGGCCTCCTCCCAGATCGTCTCCATGCCCGTGGCCTCCTTCCACACCAACCACTCCTTCGACTTCCCCGAGGGGGAGGGCAAGCGGATTCTCCTGATGGATCCCGCGCCCCGTATGCTGTGTATGTACGGTCACAGAGAGGGGGAGCTTCTGACCCTGGACAACGATTCCGAGATCTTCGGGTATACGGTGTATGGGAAGAATTCCTTTGTAAACATATTGGAAAGAACCTGATCTTTCTTGACAGACACCGCAAAATGGTGTATAATACCTACGGGCATCTCCCCGACCCCAACCGAGCGGTGGTCACGGGATGCCCGTATTTTTCCCGAAAGGACACCCCACCATGCTCAAAGCCGTACTCTTCGACCTCGACGGAACCCTGCTCCCCATGGATCAAGCCATCTTTATGAAGGACTACTTCGGCCGCCTCATCCGCCGCCTCGCCCCGCTGGGCCATACCCCCGAATCCTTCCTCGCCTCCATGAAGGCGGGTATCGCCGCCATGACCGCCAATGACGGCAGCCGTACCAACGAGGAGGCCTACTGGGACGCCTACACCGCCGTCAGCGGTAAGGAGATCCTGAAATATATGCCCGTCTTTGAGAGGTTCTACAACGAGGAGTTCGACGAGGTAGCCGCCGTTTGCGGGCGCAACCCCAAGGCCGCCGAGCTGGTTCACGCTCTGTATGACAAGGGCATCCGGGTGATCCTCGCCACCAATCCCCTGTTCCCCCGGATCGCCACCCAAAAGCGCATCCGCTGGGCGGGGCTTCAGCCCGAGGATTTCGAATTCTATACCACCTACGAGGACATGGGCTACTGCAAGCCCAACCCCGACTACTACAAGGAGGTCCTGCGCCGCGCGAATCTGGACCCGTCCGACTGCCTCATGGTGGGCAACGACGTGGCCGAGGACATGATGGCGGGAGCCAAGGCGGGGCTCAGGGGGTTCCTTCTGACGGATTGCCTCATCAACACGCCGAACGCGGATATTGCGCAGTATCCTCACGGGTCTTTTGAGGAATTGAACGAATATATCGAGGCCCTCTTAAACGAGACGTAGTATCCCACCGAACAGAAAACCGCCCCTCACGGAATGACCCGTGGCGGGCGGCTTTTCGTTGCTGATTCACGGTTGGGTCAATTCTCCATCGCGGATATGGGCGCGTACCACGCCTTCCCACGCCCCACCCGTTCCTCACTCTCCTGAATCAGCTCCAGCTTTTCCAGCAGATGCAGGGTGCTGTAGGTCGCCCGTCCCCGAATCCCCGTGGACTTGGCGTAGGCGGCGGCGGTGAATACGGGGGGAGTCCCCTCGGCATCGGGGGCGGTCAGAGCGGGGGGCAGAAAATAGGATGCGTAATCGGCGGCGTTCCACAGGGTCACGTCCCCCAACAGGGCGGTGGGGAAGCGCTCGTAGCGGTTGGAGCCCCGCTTTTTGTCTCGGCTCCAGCCGTCCGCCATGCGGTATTCCTCCAGCTCGAGGAGGAGAAGCCTCACCGCAAAGCGGGGGTCGCCGACGAAATCCGACACCCAGTACAGCTCCCCCGCCACGTCCCGCACCCGCCCTCGCTTGGGGGACTTGTGGCGGCTGATGATGCTCCCGTCCTCGGGGTTGATCCAGGAAAGAAACTTCACCGCGGGGATGGGGTGCACCACCGTCACCCGACAGAGGGTGTGGGTGAGATACCACTCGATCTTCTCCCGCAAGGGGAAGAAGCCCCCCGTCTGCACCTCTATGATGTGACCTCCCTCAAGGATGTCCGCCACCATACGGCGGGGCTTGGTGCCGTCCTCCCGCAAAAGATCCCCCACGGGACGCTCGTGGCAGGCTTCATCGGGGCAGAGATACCGCTTGACGGCGGCGTGGAGCCGCTTTTCGCGGAGGGTGCCGATATGGGGCGCGTCCTCGGGGGATGCATGGCGACCCATGCGGTAGAGGGGGGAGGCCATGACCTCGTCGGCGATAGCCTGAAAGCGCAGAGCCTCGGCGGGGGTGACGGCGCCTTCGGTGGGGATGGGGATACGGGGCATGGGAGGCCTCCTTTCGTTAGGGGTGGTGAATTTGGGTTTGTCGGCGCGATAGACTCAATGTACTTTTCTCTCCCTGTCGAGAGAAAAGTACCAAAAGAGCGCCACGCAAGGAAAGTACCCACGGTACTTTCCTTACGGATCCTTTCGCCTGATCTGCGTGCCCATTTGCCGGTGGCAAATGGCCTGACACGCTGTCAAGTCGCAGTTTGCCATGGAGCCGCACGGCCGTCAGAGTGACGGCCGCGCGGTGAGTCCCCCGTTTGGTGACAACCCGGCGTTTTTCTCTTCCCAACAGGATCAACAGCAGCTTGGGGCAGAAGCGAAGC
>JAZNUO010000033.1:0-7461 GCA_045592305.1 Eubacteriales bacterium
GCTTTTCGCGGAACTCGGTCAGTGCCTTCTCCCGCTTTTTCAGGGTCTTTTCGTCCTCCGCCCACAGCTCCAGACCGAAGCCCTCGTCGATCATCTGAACGGCGCGGTCGCGGACGGCGTCGGTGAGGATGCCCTTGCGCCACATGAAATCCGCCAGGGAGTAGTAGTAGTTGCACCACTCCTCCTCGTCGGATTCGCGGCAAACATGGGCGCGTACGTAGGCATCCAGCTTCCGGAGGGCTGTCTCCACGTCATAGTAGTAGAATGCGGCTTGGTATTCGTATTTCAGGTCTTGGGCGGTATCGTTGCCCGTGATGCTGACGTTCCATGCGCCCATGGGGAAGGCTCCTTTCGGGAATGCAAAATTCAAAATGCAAAATGCAAAATTAAGAAACGGAGTTCAATTTTGGGTTTATCGGGCAGGGGCCCTGCCCGAACACCCCGCCAAAGGGACTTTTGGAAAAGTCCCTTTGGAATCTTCAAAACTTTCAATAAATCATTGATAAATAGTGCTTTTTTGAAAGTTCTTGAAGGGTGTCCAGAGGGAAACTTCGCAATGTTTGCCATAGGCAAACTTGCACCGAGCAAAGCGAGGAGGCTTTCAAGAAGTTTCCCTTTGGCGTTCCCCTCGCCTCCCCGCAAAACCCCAATTTTCGAAATCAATCAGAAAGGCAGTATCCTTTACGCAGGGAGATTTCGCGTTTATTCTCTCCCCTTCAGATACTCGTGGATCCCCTTCGCCGCGGTCTTGCCCGCGCCCATGGCGAGAATGACGGTGGCCGCGCCTGTGACGGCGTCGCCCCCTGCGAAAACACCCTCGCGGGAGGTGGCTCCCTCCTCGGTCACTACAAAGCCTCCGCGGCTGTTGACGGTCAGTCCCTCGGTGGTGGAGCGGATGAGGGGATTGGGGGAGGTGTCGATGGCCATGATGACGCAGTCGGTCTCCATCTCAAAGGAAGAATTCGGGATCTCCACGGGAGAGCGGCGACCTCTCTCGTCGGGCTCGCCCAGCTCCATACGGACGCAGGTCATGGAGGTTACGAAGCCATTTTTCGGATCGCGGGGGTCGGATTCGTTCATATACCCCTTGATAGCGGTGGGGTTGGTGAGCAAGCGGAATCGGATGCCCTCCTCCATGGCGTGCTCCACCTCCTCACGGCGGGCGGGGAGCTCGTCGAGGGAGCGGCGGTAGACAATAGAGACCTCCTCGGCCCCCAGACGGAGGGCGGTGCGGGCGGCATCCATGGCTACGTTGCCCCCTCCCACCACGACCACGCTACGGGCGCGGAGGATGGGGGTGGCGGCTCCCTCGCGGTACGCGCCCATAAGGTTGGCGCGGGTCAGGAATTCGTTGGCGGAATACACGCCGCACAAGGACTCCCCGGGGATACCCATGAAGCGGGGCAGTCCCGCTCCCGATCCGATAAAGACGGCCTCGTAGCCTTCCTCGAAAAGCTCATCCACGGTAACGGTTTTTCCCACCACCGTATTGGTGCGGAGCTCCACCCCGAGGGCGCGGAGGGCACTGACCTCGGTCTGCACCACGGTCTTGGGCAGGCGGAACTCGGGGATGCCGTACATGAGCACGCCGCCCGCTACGTGGAGAGCCTCGAAGACCGTGACGGCGTAGCCCAGCTTGGCCAGATCCCCCGCGCAGGTCAGCCCCGCAGGTCCAGAACCCACCACAGCGACGCGGCGGCCGTTGGGGGTGGGGGGGGTGACTGTCTCGTGGGGTGTGGCGTTGTGGCGGTCGGCGACGTAACGCTCCAATCGTCCGATGGCCACGGGCTCCCCCTTGACACCGCGGACGCACTTGGCCTCGCACTGGCTCTCCTGAGGACAGACGCGGCCGCAAATGGCGGGGAGGGAGGAGGTCTCGGTGATGATGCGGTATGCGCCCTCAAAGTCTCCCTCGGTGATCCTTCTGATAAAGGAAGGGATCTGTACCCCCACGGGGCAGCCCTTGACACAGGCGGGGGTCTTGCAGTTCAGGCAGCGCGCCGCCTCGGTGAGAGCCATCTCCTCGGTATAGCCCAGAGCGACCTCGGAAAAGCACTTGCCTCTCTCCAGAGGATCCAGCGCGGGCATGGGGCATTTTCGGAGGGACATATTGGGTTTGGTCGACATATCAGTTTCCCTCCTTATTTAATAGATGACAGGAGGCCTCGCGGGCGTGGCGCTCGAAATCACGGTAGGCGGCGGCCCGTCTCATGGCCTCGTCGAAGTCCACCTCGTGACCGTCGAACTCGGGGCCGTCCACGCAGGCGAAGCGGGGCTTACCACCCACGGTCAGGCGGCAGCCGCCGCACATGCCCGTGCCGTCGATCATGATGGGGTTCATGGACACGATGGTCCTGATCCCGTAGGGCTTGGTGGTAAGGGAAACGAATTTCATCATGACCAGAGGGCCGATGGCGATGACGCGGTCGTAATTCTCCCCCGCTTCAATGGCTTTTTTCAGGGAAGCGGTGACAACGCCCCGCTCACCGTAGGAGCCGTCGTCGGTCATGACCGTCAGCTTGCTCGCGTAGCGGTTGAATTCGTCCTCTAAAATGATGAGGTCGCGGCTGCGGAAGCCCACGATGGCGTGCACCTCACAGCCCGCCTCGCGGAGAGCCTTCACCACGGGGAGGGCGATGGCGCAGCCCACGCCGCCGCCCACCACGCAGACCTTTTTCAGTCCCTCGGTCTCGGTGGCGCGACCCAGAGGACCTACGAAGTCCTCGATGCTGTCCCCCGCCTGCTTGCGGGCGAGGGCGTCGGTGGTGGCTCCCACGGTCTGGAAGATGATGGTGACGGTTCCCCTTTCGGGGTTGGTATCAGCAACGGTCAGGGGGATGCGCTCCCCCTCGGCATCCACCCGCAGGATGATGAACTGCCCCGCTTTCGCTTTTTTCGCCACGGCGGGAGCTTCCACGTCCATGCGGACGACGGTGGGGTTGAGTTGTTCTCTGTAAATAATGGGATACATGGTTTGCCTCTTGGAATCTATGAATTGAAATCTGCGAAAATGAATGAATCTGAGATGCGGTCAGCTCTTTTTCCACGCGCCGAGTATCGCCTCGGCGCACTGCTCGGGGGTGCTGATCTCGCCGTGGACGGGGAGATCCCGGGTGATGAGGTACTGGGCGACGGCGGTGCACTGGGGTAGATCCAGACCCGCGGTGCGGAGGGTGTCGCTGTGGGTAAAGACCTCGCCCGGGGTGCCGTCCAGCAGGAGCCCTCCGTCGGAGAGGACGATCACGCGGTCGGCTCGCGCGGCCTCGTCCATGTAGTGGGTGATGGAGATGACCGTAATGCCCTCCTCGCGATTGAGCTTTTCGATGGTCTCCAGCACCTCCCGCCGTCCCACGGGGTCCAGCATGGCAGTGGACTCGTCGAAGATCATACAGCGGGGCTTCATGGCGATGAGGCCCGCGATGGCAACTCTCTGCTTTTGCCCCCCCGACAGGCGGTGAGGCTCGTGGCGGGCGTAGTCCGACATGCCTACGGTGGCGAGGGCTTCGTCCACGCGGGCGCGCAGCTCGGGCTGGGGGATGCCGAGATTCTCGGGGCCAAAGGCCACGTCCTCTTCCACCACGGTGGCCACAAGCTGGTTATCGGGGTTTTGGAATACCATGCCCACGTTCCTGCGAAGGTTCAAGACCTCCTCGTCAGTTAGGTCGGGGGACATAACGTCCGCGCCGTCCACCAAAAGAGTACCCTCGGCGAAGGTATAGTCGTCAATGACCAGATTCAGAAGCTTGGCGAAGGTAGACTTACCCGAGCCGTTGTGACCGAGAATGACCACGTACTCCCCCTCGCGGATGTCCAGCGAGAGGTTTTTGAGGACGGGGATGGGACGGTCATCCTCGCCTACATAGGCGTAGGAGAGGTTTTTGACGTGGATAAAGGGTTTGTTTTCCATTTGGTTGGCTCCTTTCGGGAGAATGGAATCGGGAGTTTGGAATTTGCTTGTGTCACTCCCCCGAAGGGGGCATACCGAGCGGCATCTCGGGCAGAGCCCGAAATGCAAAATGCAAAATCAGAGAACGGAGGGAAGGGGTGGAAACTTTGGCATGAAGATCATTTTCCTATAGGGACAACGACTTTTCGGGTGTTTGATCGCAAACCCATACCATAAATAGGCTTTTGCACCGGCAAAAGGCTTCATTCGTGCTTGATTTTGCATTTTACATTTTGCATTTTGCATTCTCAAACTTCCCGATAAACTGCAATTTCGATCACTCTCTCTGCCACCGCGCCGACGCGCCGCAGGGCAATACCGACCCCGTCGCGGAGACGCGGAGACCCAGCTCGCCCGCCTCGGTGCGACCGCCGTGGGGCTTCTTGACCTTGAGGTCGAGGAGGTAGGTCATGGTCAGGGGGGACAGACCCGTGGTGTAGGAATTGATGAGGAAGAAGATCGCGTCGTCCGACACCAGCTTGGCGGCCAGAGCCACCAGCTCGTCCACGCAGTCCTCCAGCTTCCAGACCTCGCCCCCGGGGCCTCGGCCGTAGGAGGGGGGATCCATGATGATGCCGTCGTACTTGTTCCCTCGGCGGATCTCCCGCTCCACGAACTTCTTGCAATCGTCCACGATGTAGCGGATGGGGGCCTCGGCAAGCCCGCAGAGCCGGGCGTTCTCCTTAGCCTGCGCCACGATGCCCTTGGCGGCATCCACGTGGACCACGGCGGCACCCGCGCGGGCGGCAGCCATGGTGGCGCCTCCCGTGTAGGCGAAGAGGTTGAGCACCTTGATCCGGCGGTCGGGGTCCTTGGTCTTGGCATCCCGGATCAGACCCGAGAACCAGTCCCAGTTGGCAGCCTGCTCGGGGAACAGACCCGTATGCTTGAAGCCCATGGGGCGCAGGACGAAGCGGAGCCCGTCATCGTACCCGATCTGCCACTGGGCGGGGAGGTCGTTCTTGACCCAGGCACCGCCTCCGGTATTGGAGCGGCGGTAGACACCGTCGGCCTTTCGCCACAGGGGGGAGGTGGCAGAGTCCTTCCAGATGATCTGGGGATCGGGGCGGACAAGGATGTACTTGCCCCACCGCTCCAGACGCTCTCCGTCGGAGGTGTCGATGAGCTCGTAGTCTTTCCAGTTATCGGCGATCCACATAGTTGTATCTCCTTGTTTGTTGGCGTTGTGGTTTGAAATGCTTCAAATTTGGGTTTATCGAAGAGATACAAGATACGGAGATACAAGATAGAAAACGCGAGTCTCTGTATGGCTTTCGCATATCTTGTATCTCGTATCTTGTATCTTTGTATCCCACCGTTGAACCCCAATTTACTGCATCTTATTATAGTACCCGCCAAGCCTCGAGCATCCGCTGTGGGCATGGCAGATCGCGATGGCCAGCGCGTCGGCGGTATCGTCGGGCTTTGGGGGGGCGGGGAGGTTCAGTAGCCTTGTGACCATGGAGATGACCTGCCGCTTGTCGGCTCCACCGTAGCCCACCACCGCCTGCTTGACCTGCATGGGGGTGTACTCCGCGAGGGTCAGTCCCTTTTCCCGTCCCGTCATGAGGATGACCCCTCTGGCCTCGGCCACGCGGATGCCCGTGGTGATGTTCTTGGTGAAGAACAGCTCCTCCACCGCCATTTCAGTTGGCTTGTAGCGGTCGATGATGGCAGTCAGGTCGCGGTGGATGCGGGCAAGACGCCCGGCGGTCTCCATGCCCGCGGGGGTGTTGATGCTCCCGTAGGCCAAGGGGCGGAAACGGGTATTCTGATAGTCCAGTACCCCCCATCCCACGATGGCGAGACCGGGGTCAATGCCCAGTATGATCACGGTTTTCTCCCCTTTCGATACTTTATCATTTAATTATAACACAAATCCCCCGTCAAGTCAAAGGGTTTTCATAAAAAAATCTCCGTTTGGCGAATTTTTCTTGCTTTTTCAAGGCTTTGTCCTTCTTTGTAAATTGTTTACATCATTTTTGTCCAAACCTATTGCTTTTTTGCAAAATTTATAGTATAATATACGGTAACGAAATGTCTTTACGGCATTTTAGTTCAAAGAAAGGAAGAATCCACATGAAGAAGCTGCTTTTGATCGCAATTCTCATGCTCGCTCTGGTGATCACCGCCGTCGCTTGTACCGACGACCCCGTCGAGCCCGGTACCTCCGGCGACGAAGTCACCACTGTCGAGACCCCCAGCGAGGCCCCCTCCCAGGAGCCTGACGAAACTCCCGAGCCCGAGGTTACTACCGAGGAGCCCGACGAGCCCACCACCCCCGAGCCTGAGGTTACTACCGAGGAGCCCGAGGTTACGACCGACGAGCCCGAGACCGAGGATCCCATGGCTCCCGTGAACATGTTCGACCATACCGCTGTCGGTAACGTGGTCGATCCCGGCAAGGATATGAAGAACGGAACCGTTTCCCTTGAGGACGGCTACGTCCACATCGTTCCCGGTGGCCGCGATCCCTTCTGGTTCCCCTTCAGAGGCGTTGACGGCGCTCGCTTCGTCGCCATCCGCTACCGCACCGCCGATGCCGTCGGAGCTAATATGCAGTTCTTTATGGCTTCCACCGGCAACGGTCCCACCGATGACAGCTCCATGCTCCAGCAGCCCATCATCGTGGACGGCGAGTGGCATCTGGCTGTTTTCGATACCCAGCCTCTCATTGACGCGGGCATCTATAACGGCGCGTACGTTTCCTACTTCCGCTTCGATCCTCTCGAGGCCGGCTACATGCTGGACGAGAACGGTCAGCCCTACAAGGACGAGGATGACCGTTGGGTCAAGTATGAGCTGCCCGCAGGCTGCTCCATCGACGTCGCTTACATCGCCTTCTTCGATTCTGCTGAGGCTGCCGAGGCGTATGACGCCAAGATCAATCCCTCGGAAACCGTGAACGTTTTCAATGCTGAGGCCATCTCTCACATGAACGGCCAGAAGTGGATCGCTTCCGCCGATCTCATTGGTGACTTCCTCCGCATCGTTCCCTCCAAGTCTGACCCCAACTGGTTGCCCTTCGCTCAAGTGGACGGCGCCCGCTTCGTGGCCATCCGCTACCGCAGCTCCAACGCTACCGGCGCCAACACCCAGTTCTTCATGGGTTCCACCGGTAACGGCCCCACCGATGACAGCTCCATGCTCCAGCAGGCCATTGTGGTTGACGGTGAGTGGCATCTCGCCATCTTCGATACCCAGTCTCTCATCGACGCCGGTATCTATGACGGCTCGTACGTTTCCTACTTCCGCTTCGATCCTCTCGAGGCCGGCTACGTTCTGGACGAGAACGGTGAGCCCTACAAGGATGCCAGCGGCAACTGGGTGAGAAATTCTCTGCCCGAGGGCTGCTCCATTGACATCGCTTACATCGGCTTCTTCAGCTCCGCCGAGGCTGCCGAGGCGTATGATTCCAAGGTCGTTATGGCTCCCGAGGAGCCCGAGGAGCCTGAGGTTCCTGAGGAGCCCGAGTGGACCGAGCCCGAGGACGTTCCCTACGAGGCTATTGACAC
>JAZNUO010000034.1:0-2016 GCA_045592305.1 Eubacteriales bacterium
ACTGGTGGACGGCTTTGAGATCGTCACCCACCCCATGACCTTGGAGTACCACGAATCCCAGATGCCTTGGGTACGGGTCTGTTCCAAGGCGCGGAAGCTGGGGTACTATTCCCACCAGACCGATACCTGTGGGTTGCATATCCACGTCAACCGCGATTCTCTGGGTGACACCAATACCCAGCAGGAGGCGGTGATCGGGCGGATCATTTATCTGGTGGAGCGCTACTGGAACGAACTGCTCATCTTCTCAAGACGCACCGAGTACCAGCTCTCTCGCTGGGCTTGTCGATATGGGTATAAGGATCAGCCCAAGGAGATGATGGAGCACGTCAAGAAGGGGCGGAGCAGTCGATACACCTGCGTGAATCTGACCAACGAGGAGACAATCGAGTTCCGTATCTTCAAGGGAACACTAAAAGCAAATACAATTATAGCCACGTTGCAACTGGTGAATCACCTCTGCAACGTGGCTTACTTTTTGACCGATGAGGAGGTACGCAAGCTCTCATGGAGCCGCTTCGTTGCCTCGGCGGATGGGGATGAGCTGATCCGCTACCTCAAGGAACGGCGGCTCTACCTTAACGATCCTGTGGAAGTGGAGGAGGAAGAGTGATGTGCTGTTTGTTTGGTGTACTGGATTACGGTAGTTCTCTTTCGGTTCAACAGAGGACAAAGCTACTTTCGGTTCTGGCTACCCAGAGCGAGGTTCGTGGACGGGACGCGACGGGTATCGCCTACAACTCGGGCGGTAAGCTTCGGATCTTCAAGAGACCCAAAGCGGCACATGAATTGCGGTTCCGTTTGCCTCATGACGCGACCTGCCTTATGGGGCATACGCGGATGGCGACACAGGGCGATGAGAAGATGAACTATAATAACCATCCCTTCCCCGGCGTGGCTGGAAGTACCTCTTTTGCTCTTGCGCATAATGGAGTCATTCACAATGACCACACCTTACGCAGTGAGCAGGGACTTCCCCAGACGGTGGTGGAGACCGACAGCTACATCGCCGTTCAGCTTCTGGAACGGGAGGGGGTGTTGGATTGTTCCTCCTTGGCTCGGGCGGCTGAGTTACTCCAAGGAACCGTGGCTCTGTCGGTTCTGGATAGCGAGAACAATGTTTACTTGGTCAAGGGGAACAATCCGCTTTGTGTGTACCATTGGAGAAAGGCGGGGCTGTTCGTGTATGCCTCCACCGAGCAGATCCTGTTGGAGACGTTTCGTGTCTTTACCCTACCGTTCGGCAAGCCAGAAACTGTGAAACTGGCCGACGGAGACATTCTGAAGATCGACCCTGTGGGAAGATACTCCAAGTCCACCTTCGACGCAAAAAACCTCTTGGCCGCTTCCCACACCTATCACAGTTGGCCGCCCTACGCATACTTTCCTCATGACCGCTCCGAGACCCACGATCCCTACGTGTCCGCTTTGAAGTCGGTGGCTCATTGGTTCGGGTTCTCGGGGGATGACGTGGAGATGATGCTGGCTGATGGATTTACCTTGGAGGAGATCGAGGAGATATTCTATGACGGGTACTACTGATCTGTGCCGCTGTGTCGGTGTCGGGGTGAAAACTTTTGGGTGGAGAATCCCCATCCCACAGCGATTCCCAATAGGGTTCCCGTCTCGGGTGGCATATGCCAAAAGGCGGAAAACGAGGCTATTGGGTCATGATTTCGGTGTGCCATTGGGGTGTACCCTACTGACACAGAAGAAAGGAGCTATACCGTGAAGATCGGTTACATTCGTATCAGCACCACCGACCAGAACACCGCGAGACAGGAGGTGCTGATGGAGGAGCTGGGGGTGGGTCAGGTCTTTATCGACCGCATGAGCGGCAAATCCACCGACCGCCCCGAGCTGAAGCGCATGATGAATTTCGTGCGGGAGGGGGACGTGGTGATGGTGGAGTCCATCAGCCGCTTTGCCCGTAACACCCGTGACCTTCTGGAGCTGGTGGAGAAGCTCACCGCCAAGGGGGTGGAATTCGTCTCCAAAAAAGAAGCCATCGACACG
>JAZNUO010000035.1:0-5450 GCA_045592305.1 Eubacteriales bacterium
CCTTCCCTGCCTCGGGGGGCTCTTTTTGGGGGGCTTCCTTCGGTGCGCTTTCTTCGGGTGAGGTCTCCACCGCGGCGGGGGTGGGCTCCTGATCCTCACGCACCAGATTCAGAATTCCCGCGCCCCGCCAGAAGGACAGGGAGGTCTCCACCTGAGCGGGAGTACACCCCAGACGGGCGGCGATGCTTCCCACGCATTCCCCGAAGCTCTCGCCCGACAAAAGAGCGGGGTCGGCGGCCAGGGTGAGGAGGACGCGGAGATCGGTTTTGGTCGCCCGATCCATGACCGCCAAGGCGGCGGCGGGGATGGCCGCCACGGCGGTGCCGTATTGCAGTTGTATGTTCATGTTGAATCTCTTTCGTCGGATTTACTCAATTTTCGGGGTGTCCCTCGAAGTCGCTGATGGCATCCTCGGAGGTGTTCAGCTCGTCGTCGCCGTTTCCGTAGCGGGAGAGCATTTTGTAGTTGAGGATCATGAGGGAGTCGCCCAGGTGGACGTTCTCCACCACGATCTCGGCGGGAGAGTAGCCCAGCTCCACCCCCATGTAGTTCCAGAGCCCCTTGACCCTACAGGCCACAAGGCGGGCGGCGATGTCCCTGACCTGCTCCTTGGGGCAGGTGATGACGGCGATGTCCACTTGGTGGGTGGCGCAGAAGTTCTCCAGCGTATCCAGAGCCAGCACCTCGATGCCGGCTACGGTGCGCCCTACAAGACCCTCGCCCGTGTCGAACATGGCGAGGATATCCACCCCGCGCTTTTCGAACATGGACTGGTGGATGAGGCCGCGACCCAGATCGCCCGCCCCGATGATGACGGCGTGGAAGCCCGCGCCAACGCCGAGGATCTCGCTGATCTTGGCGAAGAGGTAGTTGACGTTATAGCCGTAGCCCTGCTGACCGAAGCCGCCGAAGCAGTTGAGATCCTGCCGGATCTGGGAGGCGGTGACGTTCATCATGGTCGAAAGCTCACCCGAAGAGATGCGCATCTTGCCTTGGGTGATGAGCTCGCGGAGGTAGCGGTAGTAGCGGGGCAGACGCTTGACCACCGCGGGGGAGGGGGTGGGGGTTTGGTTTTTGTTATCCATGGAAACTCCTTGGTGCTCCTGCGAGCAGTGAAGTACGCGCTTCGCGCGTGTGAGGTTGCTTCTGCGGAGCGGTGAAGTTGCCCTTACGGGCAGTGAAGTTTGCCCCTTCGGGGCAAGTTGCGGTTGGTTTTGTTTGCTACGCGCGCGAAACCATCGATCAAATATAATCCGAGGCCGAGGCGTTGAGGGAGGTATCGGCTCGGGCTCCCTTTTGGTACTCAAAGTACCCCGCGGCGGCGATCATGGCGGCGTTGTCACCGCAGAGGTGGCGGTCGGGGACGATGAAGCGGACACCTCGCTTGTCACAGAGGCGGGCGAGGGCGGAGCGGATGTGGCTGTTGGCGGCGACACCCCCCGCGAGGACGAGGGTATCGACTCCCTTGGCCTTGGTGGACAGAGCCATATCGGTCTTTTGGACGATGCCCTGCACGATGGCATGGGTATAGGAGGCGGCGAGGTCGGCGCGGCTGATGGGCTCGCCCCTTTGCTCGGCCTGATTGATGAGGTTCAATGCGGCGGTCTTGAGTCCGCTGAAGGAGAAATCCAGATCGTTGCCCTTAACGGCAGGGCTGGGGAGAGCGTATGCCTTGGGGTCGCCCTCGTAGGCCAGCTTATCCAGAGCCGCGCCGCCCGGGTAGGGCATACCGATGACCCGCCCCACCTTATCGAAGGCCTCACCGCAAGCGTCGTCACGGGTCGCGCCGATCTCGTTGAAGTGGGTGTAGTCCTCCACCAGATAGAAGGAGGTGTGACCGCCCGAGACCACCACCGCGAGGAAGGGAGGCTTGAGGTCGGGCTCTTGGAGGTAGGCGGCGGCCACGTGGCCGTGGATGTGGTTGACGGGCACCAGGGGGACGTTATGGGCGTAAGCCAGAGACTTGGCGAAGTTGACCCCCACCAGAAGAGCGCCGATGAGCCCGGGATGGGAGGTGACGGCCACCGCCCCCACGTCGGCGAGGGTGATGCCCGCCCCGTCAAGGGCCTCCCTCGTGATGCGGGAGACCGCCTCGATATGGGCGCGGCTGGCGATCTCGGGGACTACGCCGCCGTAGAGGCGGTGGGTCTCGATCTGGGAGGCAACGATATTGGACCTGATGGCGCGCAGAGCGGGGCTTCCGTCCGTGCCGTCGGTCATCTCCACTACGGCGGCGGAGGTCTCGTCGCAGGAGCTTTCCATGCCGAGAATGAACATATAGGTTCCTTTCCCCGACACCCTTCGCAGGTATTCCCCGTAAAGCGGCGCGGGTCGTGTAATAATCCACCTTATATTATATATCAAAAGTAGTATTTTGTCAACCGTATTTTTTGATGTTCTTTCCACCTCTTTCAGGGAAAACGGCTTGACAACTCGGGGGTTTTGTGGTATAATACCGAGGTACGCGGGTATGGCGGAATTGGCAGACGCGCCGGATTTAGGATCCGGTTCCTCGTGAGTGCAGGTTCAAGTCCTGTTACCCGTACCAAAAAGATGGGGGTGGCTTGTCCACCTCCATCTTTTGGTATGAGTAATGGATAATGAAGAACCTGTGCAAGCTGCAAGCAAGGCTCTCTTTTCCTTTTTTCTCGGTGCAGCTTGCGCCCCGCGCAGCGGGGATTTCATGTCCTGTTACCCGTACCAAACGAAAGAGGGGGAGCTCGTCTCCTCCTCTTTCGTTTGGTATAGGTAATGGGTGATGCAGAACCTGTGCAAGGTGCCGGTAAAGTTCTCGTTTATACTCTATTCTCGCACCTTGCTCCGAGCAACGCGAGGATGTTCAAGCCCTGTTACCCGTACCAACAAAAAAGGAGGGGCTTGTTCCCTCCTCTTTCTGTTGTTAACAGCCAAATAAACCCCGACAGACATTTCACCCATTCGGAGACGGTATTTTCTCTTTTCAGGGCTGCTATCGCGGATACAAGACAAACCGCGTGTCACAGCTTATCCCGTATCTCGTATCTGCCGAGCCTGCTCGGCACGTATCTTGTGCCTTTAATTAGATGATCCCATACTCCGCCTTGAGCTTCAGCACCCGCAACACCGACTCGTCGATGCGCTCCTCAGAGATCAGTCCCTCGCGGACGGCATCCAGCACGGCGGGAATCTGCGCCCGATAGGTGGAGCAACAGAGAAGGTCGTTGCCCGAGATTACGGCCTGCACCGCCGAGGCGCGGTCGCCCGTGTAGAGGGTGATGGCGTTCATATCCAGAGAGTCGGTCATGATGACCCCCTCAAAGCCCAGATCCTCACGAAGGAGCTTATGGACAGCGGGGGAGAGAGAAGCGGGGATCTGAGGATCTATACAGGAAACGATATTGTGGGAGATCATGACGAGGGGCGCGCCCGCCTCGATGCCCGCCATGAAGGGCTTCAGATCGCAGGCCATGAACTGCTCCATGGTGCGGTCGTCGCGGGAGACGAAGTTGTGGGTGTCCACGTTGTTGCCGTGACCGGGGAAATGCTTGATGCTGCCCACCATCCTGCAATCGTTCATGGCGCTCACCACCGTCTTTGCGTACACGGCTGTCGCGTCGGGATCGTGGCTGAAGGTGCGGTCATAGATGTAGCTCTCGGGATCCCCCGTCATGTCGAGGACGGGAGCATAGTTGAGATTGGCACCCAGATCGCGAAGGAAGGCGCACTTCTCGCGGGTGTCGGCATCGATGATCTCATAGCCGCCCTGAGCGAACAGCTCACGGGGGGACTTAAAGCCCGTCTCGCGGTAGGCGGAGAATTTGGATGCGCGCACCACCCGTCCTCCCTCACAGTCCACGGCGATGAAGGGATTCAGCTTGGCCGCCTCACGGTAGGAGGCCATGAGGGCGCGGACATCCTCGGGGGTACGGTGCTCGTAATCGCAGGCATAGAGGGTGAAGCCGCCCAGATGGTAGTCGGTGATGGCCTTCATCGCCTCCTCATCGTCCTGAGGACGGCGGGCGACGAAGAGCTGACCCACCTTTTCCTCAAGGGTCATGGAAGCAAGAATGACATGAATATCGGTCATGGTGAAGATCTCCTTTAGATGTATTCAATGCACATCTATTGTACACGAAAACCGTCAAAATGTCAAGAATATTTTGATAAGTTCCATGGAATTCGGAGTCATTCATCCTCCCGCTCGCGGAAGTCCACGCCGCATCCCTTGCAGACGGGCTCCATGACCATCACGCCGCAGAGGGGACACATAAGGTTTTCATCATCCTTTTGGGGGTGAGCCTTGACCGGAATTTTGGCATTCTTGTAAAAGCGCACCCGCTCGCCGATGTCGAAGTAGCGCTCCCAGATCTCGTCGGTGTCGATGTGGACCTTGTCAATGAAGCCCTCGTCCCGCTCCACCGTCCAGATGCACTTGGTGGCCATAATGGGCTTGCGCGCTACGGGACCTTTGGCATATTTGGTGTATTTGACTACCTCGCGGCCGATGACGGTGCCTGTCCATTCCTTGGAGACAGTCAACTTCACCGTATGGGTCTGCCAGATGATGAAGAAATAGATGAGCACAGTCATCCCGATGCTGAGCTGGAGGTCGCGGGGGTTGCGGAAGCGGGGGGCGGAAACGTAGCAGAGGAGGGCAAAAACCAACCCAACGGCGAGGATGATCAGCCAGCGGATCGCCACCCTCTGCCGGATGCGGCGGCGGATGGGGATCACGCGGCGGGCGTGACCGTATTTCTGGGGGGTGTTGGGCTTGACCTTGTCGGGATTATGGGCGGGACTTTCGGGAGTCTGCTTCATGATGGGCTCCTTTCGGGGGAATATGGATGGCGGGAATGCTTCATATTTGGGTTTATAGAAAGGTTTTGCATATGTACTTTTCTTTCCGCGGCGAAAGAAAAGTACATAGAGTCTGTCGCGCCGATAAACCCCAATTTTCGCAACACTCGATGGCAACAAGGGGCTCACCGTCTGATACGGTTCGCCGCCCAACTCTTGTGGGAGAGCAACCGCCCGAAATAGTGGAAGCAGAACAGGATGGTCAGTGCCACAAGCATCCCGATCCACGCGTTTTGGAAGGGCTGGAAGAAGCCGATGACCCCTGTGAAAAAGGTCTCGACGGTCCATGCGTCGGCATAGCCGTAGCCCATGCCCGAGGAATTCAGGGCGGCAGTGTAGAAGCCTGCGGGAAGCAGCCACAGAAAAGCGGTGACGGCAGTGCAGATAACGGCTTCGGTGAGGGCGAGCTTGCGGTAGTGTCTCTCCCCCTCGGTCACGTGCTCCGCTCCCCGCACCTCCACCGAGGTGGCGGCCAGGTAGGCTCGCTTACGGTCGCCGTTTTTGAAGTAGAACACCGTCATAACAATGGCGATGACAAGGAGGGTCAAAAGAGAGAAGCCGAACATGACCAAGCGGAACTCGGGCTCATGCTCGTCCCCGATCATCTGGTTTTC
>JAZNUO010000036.1:0-8549 GCA_045592305.1 Eubacteriales bacterium
TCCTTCATTGCGATTTCCACCGATACCTCGATATGGCGGCGTGAGAGGGAAGGAAGCACAAGCAAAAAGATCGCACCGTGCCCATTGGTACGGTGCGGTTTTGCTTGGGGGATTTCAAATTTGGGTTTGTCGGGCAGGGGCTCTGGCCCTGCCCCCCGCCTAAACCCCTCTTTGAAGAAAGGTTTAAGAATCCCAAGAACTTTCAAAAAAGCTATTTATCAATACTTTTTGAAAGTTCTTGAAGGGTGTCCAGAGGGAAACTTCTTTCAAGAAGTTTCCCTTTGGCGCATCCCTATAAACCCCAATTTCTATTCCCAAGGATACCCATTCACTCCCCCCTCCGCCGCCTGCGCCAGCCGATTCCACGTAATCCGATCCACCCGCCCGTCGGCAGGGAGCCGCTGAACCGTCTGGAAATCCTTGACCGCCCGCTCGGTCAGTTCCCCGAACACGCCGTCAAGGGGAAGCAGCTCGGCATCCTTTCCGTACAGGATCAGAACGTCCCGCAGAAGAAGCTGAACCACCCCCGCCAGCAGATTCTCGTCCCCCCGCCCGATGGAATATTCTGCGGGGAAGCGGGGAAACAGGTACACGGGCAGCGGTCGGGTGCGCTCCTCCACCGAGGCTAAATACTCGTTAAATAACCGCGCCCAGGTCTCGGCATCGGCGGCACCCGTGACGGGTAGCCCGTACTTGCGCTGAAAGGCAGACAGGGACGCGCGGGTGGTCTCTCCAAAAATGCCGTCCTCGTCCACCGAGGGAATGTCGGGGTCAAAGCGGGAGAGCTGGCGCAGGTAGCGCTGAAGATTGTAGATTGCTTGGGTCTCATAGGGTGTGGGCATGGTGGCTCCTTTCATACGAATGATACATAGCCGATTGCATAATTGTATAAATTGGGGTTTAACGGTGGGATACAAAGATACAAGATACGAGATACAAGATATGCGAAAGCCATACAGAGACTCGCGTTTTCTATCTTGTATCTTGTATCTCCGTATCTTGTATCTCTTCGACAAACCCCAATTTGAAGTATTTTGCAATCGCCTATACGAATGATACAAAATACGCGCCGAGCAAGCCGAGCAGAGCTCGGCAGATTCAAGATGCAAGATAGAAAAACGAGCGATGCCATAAGGATTTTTGCGTATCGTATCTCGTATCTTTGTATCCTGCATCACGCTTCCAATAACAGCGTGTTCCTTAACTTCCCACCGCGGAGCCGGGATATTGTCCCTCGTTCAGCCTGCTTCCGATGAAAAGATCGCTGTACAGATCGGTGATCTCTCCCCACGTCACGGCGTTGACAATGCCGCTGACGGGAAGCCCCACCACCTCCTGAAACGCCCTGACCGAGGCCTCGGTGCGGGGGCCGAAGTAGCCCGTGGGGGTGACAGCGGGGATCTCGGGGAAGTAGTCCGCGATGAAGTCCAGATAGGATTGCAGGACTCGGACCGACTCGGACTCCGACCCCTGCCGCAGGATCTCTCCGCCGAAGGGGATGGTGTTCCCCTCCACGTAGGATACGGGAATGCGACGGACAATGCCGTAGTAGGCATCCACGATGGCGTTCCACGTCTGCTCCCCTACCACACCGTCCACGGGCAGACCAAAGACCGCTTGGGCGGCGTAGACCGCGTTTCGGGTGGATTCCCCGAAAATGCCGTCGGTCTCCAGGGGCGGGATGGAATCGTAGTAGGCCGAGAGGAAGTCCAGATAGTATTGGAGCAGAGCCACGCCCGTGTTCTGATCCCCCAAGGACAGGGTCTCGGGGAACTGGCGATCCACCTCACTATAGCGCAGTCCCTCGGAATTCAGACTGTTGAGCCGCTTGACTGCCGCGTAGATGCGCTGGATGGCGTACCACGTGGCATTACCTACCACCCCGTCGTCTGTGAGGTTGAAGATGCGCTGGAAGGCCTTTACCGCCTCCTCGGTCTCAAAGCCGAAAATGCCGTTGGGGTAAGGGATTTTTGGGATGCTGGGGTAGTTGTCGGAGATGCGGTTGAGGCGAATTTGCAGTTGCCTGACCTCCCCACCCGCGCTGTTGAACCGCAAAGGCTCGGCGGGAGCCGAGGGAGTGACCCCCGCCACGGGGGCGTTCTGGATGATGTCGATGTCGCTGCCGTAGTAGTTGGTCAGGATGCGGTAGGGGGTGAAGCCCGACTCAGCCAGATTCACCGAGCCCCACTGGGAAAGCCCGTCGCAGGTCACGGTGGTACCGTTGCAGTATTGGGCGAACAGAGGCTCCACCGCCCCCTGTCGGCGTATGTAATCATTGAAAATATCCCCTGCGATGCGTTGAATGTTCTCGAAAATATCCCGTCCGTTGACGAAATACTGATCCACGCGGGTGGAATTGGTGATGTCGAAATCATACCCGCGCGAGCGGTAGTATTCGGTGTAGACCCGATTGAGGGCGTAGGAGATCTGGGCGTACATATTGGCGCGGATGGCCTCCTCGGGCCACGTGGGGTAGATCTCGCTGGAGGCTACGTTCATGACGTAGTCCAGAAAAGGAACCGTCACGTTGGGGGCGGGTTGGTCGGGCTCCCCCAGATGGACGGTGATGGTTTCGGGAATAACGGGCAGACCTGTGGCCATGGATGTGGCTCCTTTCTGTGAAGATGGGTATGTTCAAATTTGGGTTTAGAGGTAAGATACAAGATACCGAGATACAAGATACAAGATATGTAAAAAAAACTTACGGTGACTTCCGTTTCTATATCTTGTATCTTGTATCGGCCGAGCTTGCTCGGCGGTATCTCGTATCTCTTCGATTAACCCCAATTTGCAAGTAAGCACCGTTCATAGATCCGGGCTCTCTCCCTCGAAAAACTTCTCCCCATCCGGTCGCACGCCCCCCTCAAAGCCGTTTTCGGGCAGGGGGATCAGGCTCGCCCGCTGGATGGAGGTGATGCCGTCAAACACGGGAATGCGGATGTAGGACTGATCGTAGAACCCGCGGAGCTTCACGTCGGCGTTGTAGAGGGCGTAGGGGACGGGCGCGCCGTCCCGAGCGGGCTCCATAGAGAGGATCTTGGCGGGCGCGGGGAGGGTCAGCACCTCACTTTTCCCGTCCCCGCCGCTGTGGAGCACCGCGATGACCTCCCCGCCGTTTCCGTCCGAGGCGGAGCGGCTGTTTCGCAGGGTGATCTCAGCCCCCTCCAAGGGGATCGCGCCTCCCGCCGTGGTGATCTGAAAAACCAGCTTCCCCTGTCCCGTCATCTCCGCGGAGCGACGGTCGGTGCCGGGGAAGGGAGCGGGGGTGGCTGCCTGTATTCGATTGCTGTTTCGTTCCATGCGTACCTCCAAATACGGTCGTTTCTACCCATCCTATGCGGGGGAGCCCAACTTGGTGCTACCCTCTTGACAGATTCCGCGAAATGGGGTATACTGATAGCAGAAAACAGAAGGGAAGTGACCCCATCATGGAAGAAACCCAAACGAAAAAGCCCCCCAAGGAGCCAAAGAAGCCCACAGCGGGCCGCTGTGAGGAGCGTCCTCACACGAGGTGTGAGGACTGCGAATTCTACGACTACGACGAGGATCTGGACGCATACGTCTGTCAGGTGAACCTGGACGAGGACGAGATGATCTCGTTTATCTCGGGGCAGACGGGAAGATGCCCTTACTATCGGTATTACGATGAGTATAAGAGCGTGCACCGTCAAATATGACCGCAGAATTTAATCAGAATAACCGCCCGAACGATTCACCTCGCGTGGGCGGTTATCTGTTTTCTGTAGAGTGGGGAAGTCGAACCGTTACCGTGGGCGACCGACGGAACGAACCAGCCCCCCAAAAATATCGATAATGAATTGTGTCAAATCTGCGTGGTTGCTATTGACTTCTGTCCGAAAAAGTAATATAATAAGAGAGAAGAAGCATTTCCATAAGGAGGAAATCAACCATGACGGACAAGAGAAGAGGAATTCGTGTAAAACTGTTCTCAGCGATGGGTCTTTGCGTGGCCATGATCGCGCTGACGGTTCTGTTGGGCGCGGTGCTCGTCGGTGCGGGGGAGCCCGGGTATTCCGAGGGATTGGAATATACCTCGAAGGGGGACGGTACCTGCACCGTGAGCGGAATCGGTACCTGTACGGATACCGAGGTCGTGATCCCCTCGGTCTCTCCCGCGGGAGATACCGTAACGGGCATCGGCTATTCCGCATTCAGCGGTTGTAGTTGCTTGACGAGTATCACGATACCTGAAGGCGTAAGGAGCATCAACTCAAACGCATTTTCCGATTGCAGCAGCCTGAAGAGTATCACGATACCCGAAGGAGTGACAGAGGTCGGTCATGCGGTGTTTTTGAATTGTACGGGATTGACACACGTTTCTCTTCCGGAAAGTGCGAAGAGTATCGGCGGTCTGGCGTTTGAGGGGTGTACCAATCTGAAGAACATTACCATCCCCGCCGGTGTGAAAAGTATTGGCAATTATGCATTCAAGGACTGTAAAAGCTTGACCGAGATCGTTATCCCCGACGGCGTGACGAGTATTGGAGATTACACCTTTCAGGGCTGCACAGGGCTGACGAACGTCACGATCCCCGAGAGTGTGACAGTCATTAATAATAACGCGTTCAGTGCTTGTGTCAATCTCACAAGTATCCAGATCCCCTCGGGCGTGACAAGACTTACGAAGTCCGTATTCCAAGGATGTACGAAACTGATCCAAAAAGAAAACGGGGTCAGCTATGTGGATCGATGGGTGGTCGATTGCGATCAGAACGTGACGAACGTGGTGTTGCGCGCGGACACGGTAGGAATCTGCGACAGCGTTTTTGCCGATTACGTCAGCCTTGCGAGCATTACGATTCCCGACGGCGTGACCCACATTCCCCAATATGCATTCAAAAATTGTAGCAAGCTGCAGAGTGTGGTTCTGCCCGATAACGTGAAGAGCATCGGGTTTGCCGCCTTTTCCGGATGCAGTAGCTTGATGAGTGTCACAATTCCGGACGGGTTGACGGTATTGGATCGGTGCGCTTTTCAGAACTGCACCGCCTTAAAGAGTTTTCGTGTCCCGGGCGGGGTGGAAACCATCGGTTGGTATGCCTTCTCGGGCTGCACGAGTCTCACGAGCGTCTCACTGTCTGATGGTTTGAAAACCATCGAGCAGGAGGCTTTCAGGAAATGCGGCAGACTGACTTCCATTGATCTGCCCAATACGCTGACTTTTATTGGGGGCAGTGCTTTTTCCGACTGTGTCTCTTTGACAAGCATCAAGATTCCGGAAAGCATGACCAAGGTTTATGATTCCGTGTTCTCCGGATGTACAGGTGTGACGAGCGTCATCATCCCTGACAGCGTGACTGAAATTGGAAACGGGACGTTTTGTAATTGCACAAATCTGAAGAGCATCGTGATTCCCAAAAGCGTGACGAAAATAGGTCGTTCCGCCTTTGCGGGCTGTAGCCGTTTGACCGGCGTCGTATTGCAGGACGGTTTGCAGAGTATTGGCGAGAACGCGTTTTCCAAATGTATTGAGTTGACGGACATTGTCCTTCCCACCAGTGTGCAGACGGTTGGAGCCAACGCGTTTCAAGGGTGCAAGAAGCTCATACGTATGGAAGGCGGTGTGAGTTATGTGGATTGTTGGGCGATTGACTGTGAATCGACTGTAACAGAGGCGCGTTTGCGGAATGACACAGTCGGTATTGCTGATTCCGCGTTCCGTTATTGCGGAAAACTTAAGAGTGTGACCATTCCCGCAAGTGTGAAGAATATTGGCAGCGCTGCATTCGCTTCCTGTAAAAGCTTGACCGCTGTGATGATTCCTACGGGTGTGACGAATATTTTGAATCAAACGTTCAAGGATTGCAGCAGCTTGAGAAGTGTTACTCTTTCGGACGGTATAGAAGGCATCGGCTCCGAGGCATTCTGTAACTGTACGGCTTTGACGAGCATCATTCTTCCCGACAGTGTCAGAGGCATGGGTAATGATGCGTTTCGCGGCTGTACCGGCTTGACCAGCGTGAAGCTTTCCGATGGCATGACGTACTTCAACGGTTCAGCATTCTACGGATGCAATAGTCTTACAGGTCTCCGTATTCCCGAAAGTGTTATTGGAGTAGCGAACGGATGGTGTGTCGGCGGCGATGCCTTGGAGCTTGTTCAGGGAGTGTATTATGTGGATACGTGGGTTGTGGGAACCGAAACACAGAACCCTGTGATACGAGAGGGAACCGTTGGAATCGGTGATTTTGCGTTTGAATGCTTCAGCATGACGAGCATGGTGATTCCCTCCAGCTTAAAGTACATAGGAGACTTCTCTTTCGACGGGATTTTGCACACCATAGGTGACATCTACTATTTGGGTACAAAGCAGGATTGGAATGCCATTACCTTCGGATCCTGTAACGCTACCTTGGGTACAGCTACCTATCACTACCTCGGCGACCTCTTCGACCTTACCTCCGCCTCCCTCACCCTGGGCGACTCCCTGACCATGAACTACTACGCCAAGGCCGATCCCGCCTACGGCACTCCCGCCATGCGCTTCACCTACCGCGGCAAGACCGAAACTGTCCGAGGTATCCCCACCGAAACCGAGGGCGAGTACGTTTTCTCCCTGAAGGGCATCGCTCCCCAGTGCATGGGCGAGGCTATCAAGGCCGAGCTGCTCCTGATCCGGGAGGATGGCGCCGAATTCGTCGTGGATACGAAGGAATCCTACAGCGTCCGTCAGTATTGCGACGACGCGCTGGCCGCCAATCCCGACAACAAGGCTCTGGCTACCCTGCTGGCCGACCTCTTAGCCTACGGTGACGCGGCGCAGGACTATACCGACTTCAACGCGGATACCCCCGTCAGCGAGGGCTTCTCGGTTGCCCCCTCCGATTGGGAGGACGTGACCGTCACCGACTTCACCCTGACGGACAAGACCCGTGAGGATGTCCGCTTTATCTCCGCGGGAGTCCGCTTTGATTACGTCAACCGCCTCTACTTCAAGATCAAGGCCGCCGATCCCGCGAACGTGACCCTGACCGTGGGCGATAAGACCTATACCGTCAAGGAGCTGGAGCTCGCAGAGGACACAGACGGTACCTATATCCTCTACACCGATCCCATCTATGCCACCGCGTTCGACAAGGTCTTTACCGCCGAGCTTTCGGCGGACGGTGAGGTGATCCAGACCCTGACCTACAGCGTGAGGTCCTACGTCTGCTCCAAGCAGAACAGCGAAAACACCGAGATCGCCGCGCTGGTGAGAGCTCTCTACCGCTACGGACGCTCTGCCATCGCCTACAAAAACGCGCAGTAAAGGAGAATGAATATGGAAAAGAATCTGAACGAACAGGAACGCCGCCCCTACGTGAAGCCCGAAGCCGACCTTGTCCCTTTGCGGTTGGACGAGAATATCGCGTACAGCGGGGATGCCTTTGACGGGGAAGAGGATATTTTCTGATATTGGATCAGCTCCGAAGCCTTACCCCCCGGCGTATGAGAAGAGCCCGCCGCAAATCCGTGAGGCGGGGCTTTCCAAAATAGAACTCCACGAAAAAACGGTTGCCTACCTCCCTCGGGACGGTAAGCAACCGTTTTGTTATTCTGTTTTCATCGCCGCGCCGCGCTTGCAAAGCTCCCTCAGCGGACATCCCTCGCAGGCGGGGGAGCGCGCCGAGCAGGTATCTCTGCCGAACTGCACGATGCGGTGGCAGAAATCGCTCTGCTCCTCGGGGGCGATCAGGGGGGTCAGAATGCGCTCCACCTTGAGCGGCTCCTTGACGGACTCCTCGTAGAACCCCAGCCGCCCGCAGATGCGGATACAGTGAGTGTCGGTGACAACGCCCCCCTTTTTGTAGATGTCGCCCAGCAGGAGATTGGCGATCTTTCTCCCCACCCCGGGCAGAGCCAGCAGTGCATCCATACTGTCGGGGACGATGCCGCCGTAGTCCTCCGTGAGAATGCGGCAGGCCTCCTTGATGTTCTGCGCCTTGGTGTGGTACAGACCGCAGGGGCGGATCATGGCCTCGATCTCGGTGAGCTCACCCTCGGCCATGGACTTCACGGTGGGGAATCTTTCAAACAGATCCTTGCAGACGATATTCACCCGCGCGTCGGTGCACTGAGCCGAGAGCCGCCCCATGACCAGAAGCTTCCAGCTCTCCCGCCGTAAAAAGTCGGGCTCGCCGCCGTGCTGACCGCCCCATTCCAGGGCGCAGACGACGTGGGGGTAGACGGTTTTCAGCTTTTCCACAATAGCCGCCATGCGGGACGTCTCAGCGGCCTGTTTTTTTGTGATTCGTTTGGTAGCCATAAGTAACCTCCGTGGAGTATCGCCTTCATTATACCCAATCCCGCGGCTTTTGTCAAGTGCGCGCGCCGCAAAACAGGAAAGACTATGTGACTATTCAGTCAGTATAAAAATTTGGGTTTGTCGGGCAGGGGCGAGGGGAACGCCGAACTCCCTTCAAGAACCTTCAAAAAAATATTGATAAATAGACCTTTTTTGAAAGTTCTTGGGATTCTTAAACCCTTCTTTCAAGAAGGGTTTAAGTGGGGTGCAGGGGTGAAACCCCTGCCCGATAAACTGCAATTTA
>JAZNUO010000037.1:0-13009 GCA_045592305.1 Eubacteriales bacterium
AAAGAGTCGCGCAGATCAGGTGGAGGGTTTCTTAAGGGAGGCACCGTGGGTGACTCCCTTAAGTGGCGATTCTTTTGGTACTTTTCTTTCGCCACGGAAAGAAAAGTACATAGGCAAAACCCTTCTATAAACCCAAATTTGGAAGCGGCTGAACAGTTACGCCACGAGATACAGGATAGATCAACTTCGATCCGCTCCCGTATCTTGTATCTTGTATCTCGTATCTTGTATCTTTTTCAGATCCTCTCCAGCATCCCCTTCAGGTTCTCAAAGCCTCGGGCGATGCCCTCGATGCAGTCCTCGGATCCCTCGAATTCGATGGAGCAGTAGCCGTCATAGCCGGCGCGCTTCAAAATCCGGAGGCACTTCTCCACGTTGCAATCGCCCTCACCCACGATGGCACCCTTGAAGTAGTTACAGCCGCGGGTCTGACCGAAGCCGGGCTTGGGTTCGGTGGACTTGTACATATCCTTGGCGTGGACGTGGATCGCGTAGGGGGCTACGCGGGAGACAGCCGTTGCGTTATCCTCGTCGGCGCAGACGAAGTTGCCGATGTCCACCAGAAGGCCGTAGTTATCGTGGGCTACGGCGTTGAAGAGCTGCTCCACGCGGTAGGAATCCTGGGCGACGTAGCCGTGGTTCTCGGTGCAGGTCCTCACACCCTTCTCGGCGGCGTACTCGGTGACGGCGCGGGTATTCTCGGCGATGGTGGGGAGCATGAGGCCGAAGGAGCGGGAGGCGCCGGTCTTGCCCACGCTGTAGCAGACATCGTGGCGCATGACCGAACAGCCCAGGATAGCGGCGATATCCACCTGTTTTTTCAGTCTCTCCACCTCGGCGGCAGAGGCCTCGGGGGTGGGCCGGTAGAGGTTTCCGCCGATGGTGTAGGCGTTGATGGTCATGCCCAGGCGGTCGGCCTCGGCGCGGAGCTTTTTGGCGTACTCCACCTGCTCCCCGTAGGAGGGGGCGGGGAGGTCGATGAACTCAATGGCCTCAAAGCCCATGTCGTGGGCCTTCTGGATGACGTCAAAGTGGGCGAGCTTGCCCGCATTGATGTACTGCTGGAAGGAGTAGGAGCTGACGGAGATCTTCATGACGTATACGTTCCTTTCGTTGTGTGTGGAAAGATACAAAATACACGCCGAGCAAGCTCGGCCGATACAAGATACAAGATATGCGCGACCGCTGTCCTATCTTGTATCTTTGTATCTTTGTATCTCGTATCTTTTACTTTGCCATTACGGCTTTGAGGTGCTCCACCGCCAGACGGATATCCGCCTCGGGGGTGTCTCCGCACTCCCGCTCGATGGTGAGGAAGCCCTTGTAGCCGATCTCGTCCAGGGCGGCGAGGTAGGTATCGAAGTGAACGCTGCCCTGACCCAGCGGCACCTCGGCGAAGTATCGGATGCCTTGGAACTCCTCGGGAACGGGATGCACCACGCCGTAGATGTACTCGGGGTTGCCGCGGTGGAGCATAACGCCGTCCTTGGCATGGGTGTGGACGATGTAGTCCTTCAGGTTATGCACGGCCGCCACGGGATCGTCGCCCGTGACCATGACCAGATTGGCGGGGTCGAGATTGACGCCCACCCCCTTGGTGCCGCCCAGAGAGTCAAGGAATTCCTTCAGCACGGCAGAGGTCTCGGGGCCTGTCTCCACGGCGAAGCGCGCGCCCACGGAGTCGGCGTACTCGGCCAGGGCGTAGCAAGCGTCCTGCATGATCTTGTAGCGCTCGTGGGTGGGGTCGGTGGGAACCACGCCGATGTGGGTGGTGACGATACCCGTCTCCAGAGTCAAAGCCAGATCCACGATGCGCTTGGACTTCTCAACAAGAGAAGGGTTCAGGTCGGCGTGACCGAAGCCGTGACCCAGATCGCCGCAGAGGGCGGAGAAGCGCAGTCCGTGGGACTTAAGCATATCAAGCAGCTCGGCGCACTTGGCGGGAGTCATGTTCTCGGGGGCGTGCTCACCGTTTGTGGAGTACATCTGGATGCCCTTGGCACCGACCTCGGCGGCCTTGGCGACGGCCTCGGGAGTGGGGAGGCGGAAGGATTCCAGCATAACGCCGATGGGGAACTGATACATGGCTGACACCTCCATGGAATAGTTTTTATCTGTATTTATATTTTACAATATATACGGGTAAATGTCAAGTGGATTTGGGGATTTTGTGGGGGATAGATTCAAATTGCGGTTTAACGGTGAGATACAAAGATACAAGATACGATACAAGATATGAAAAAACCTTACGGCGACTTCCGTCTCTATATCTTGTATCTTGTATCGGCCGAGCTTGCTCGGCGCGTATCTTGTATCTCTTCGATAAACCCCAATTTGAAACACACAGTACGAACACTTTTTTCGCAAAATTTCAAAATCATCTTGCATATCTCCCCACTTCGTGCTATAATAAGATGAATAGATATACCCACCACAGAGAAAACACAGGTACTTTATGGATACGTTCAAGCTCGTAAGTGACTATACCCCCACGGGAGATCAGCCCGCCGCCATTGAGGGTCTGGTGGAGGGACTCAAGAGAGGGGAGAGGATGCAGACCCTTCTGGGCGTGACGGGTTCGGGTAAGACCTTTACCATGGCCAACGTCATCGCCCGCGCGAACCGCCCCACCATCATTCTGGAGCCCAACAAGACCCTCGCCGCCCAGCTCTGCTCGGAGATGCGTGCCTTCTTCCCCGACGCGGCGGTGGAGTATTTCGTCTCCTACTACGATTACTACCAGCCCGAGGCCTACATCCCCGGCAAGGATATGTACATCGAGAAGGACGCTCTCATCAACGATGAGATCGACCGCCTCCGCCACTCGGCTACCTCGGCTCTCTTTGAGCGCAGGGACGTCATCATCGTGGCCTCGGTGTCCTGCATCTACTCTCTCGGCGACCCCTCGGAGTACAAGGAGCTGGTGATTCCCCTGCGCCCCGGCATGATCATGAGCCGTGAGGAGCTGATCCGTAAGCTGGTGTTCAACAGCTACACCCGCAACGATATGAATCTGGTCCGCGACAGCTTCCGCGTCCGCGGCGACACCGTGGAGATCATCCCCGCCAACCAAAGCGAGACGGCTCTGCGGGTGGAGTTCTTCGACGAGGAGATCGACCGCCTGTCCGAGATCAACATCGTCACGGGGGAGCTGATCCGCCTTCTGTCCTACGCCGCCGTCTACCCCGCCACCCACTACGCCGTGTCCGACGAGAAAAAGGAGGCGGCCCTCTCCGAGATCTGGCGGGAGATGGAGGAGCGGGTGGAGTTCTTCAAGTCCCAGAACAAGCTCATTGAGGCCCAGCGCATTGAGGAGCGGGTGAAGTACGATATTGAAATGCTCCGCGAGGTGGGCTTCTGCTCGGGGGTGGAGAACTACTCCCGCATCCTCACGGGCCGCGAGCCCGGGGCGACCCCCTACTCCCTGCTCAATTACTTCCCCGATGACTACATCATGTTCATCGACGAGTCCCACGTCACCATCCCCCAAGTGGGGGGCATGAGCGGCGGCGACACGGCGCGGAAGAAGAACCTCATCGACTACGGCTTCCGCCTCCCCTCGGCCTACGATAACCGCCCCCTGTACTTTGAGGAGTTCGAGGAGCGCATGGGACAGACCATCTTCGTATCCGCCACCCCCGGCAAGTACGAGATGGAGCACACCGACACGGTGGTGGAGCAGATCATCCGCCCCACGGGTCTTCTCGTCCCCATCATCCACGTCCGTCCCATCGAGGGGCAGGTGGACGACCTCATGGGGGAGATCCGTACCCGCACCGACAAGGGAGAGCGGGTGCTGGTCACCACCCTGACCAAGAAGATGGCCGAGGACCTCACCGACTATCTGGACGGCAACGGCATTAAGGTGCGCTACCTCCACCACGACGTGGACACCCTGGAGAGAATGCAGATCATCCGCGACCTGCGGCTGGGGGTGTTCGACGTGCTGGTGGGCATCAACCTTCTGCGAGAAGGACTTGACCTCCCCGAGGTGTCGCTGGTAGCCATTCTGGACGCCGACAAGGAAGGGTACTTGCGCGCCGAGCGGTCCCTGATCCAGACCGTGGGACGAGCCGCCCGTAACGAGAACGGCACCGTCATCATGTACGCCGATAAGATCACCCACTCCATGGAGGTGGCGATAGGCGAGACCGCCCGCCGCCGCGCCATTCAGGATGCCTACAACAAGGCCCACGGCATCACTCCCAGAACCGTCATCAAGGACGTCCGCGACGTCATCGAGATCGGCGCGAAGGAGGAGGACACCCGCCACAAGCGCAAGGGTACGGGCATCGACGCGGTGGAGGATACCGCCCCCAAGAAGCGCAAGATGTCCGCCAAGGATCGCGAGGCTCTCATTGAGAAGCTGACCCGTGAGATGAAGCAGGCGGCGAGGGAACTGGAGTTCGAGAAGGCGGCCTTCATCCGAGACGAGATCGCGAGGATCAAGTCGGGGAAATGAAAGGAGATACCATGAAAAAGCTACGCATCCATCTGTTCAACACCATCCTGTGGTACGTCATCTCGGCCATGTGGACAGTCACCCTTGTTTTCCGCGTCACCGCCGAGGAAAAGGCATGGGTCCTCATCGGCATCACCTGCTTTACCCTACTGGCCTCGCTGGCCTGCGCCATCATCAATCATTACAACTATCTGAAGGCCAAGAGATCCCCCGAGGATCATGAGGGCGATCAGACGTAAAGACGGATACGGGAGGATTGTTTGCAAATTGGGGTTTGGCGGAGGGGTTCCTCGTCGTAAGGCGGGGGCTTGCTCCCGCCGAAAAGCCCTCTTACCCGCTTCGCGGGAGCTGTCTCGCTTCGGCTCGGTCACGACACGGCTCTGACTGCCCTCCGCTTTTGCGGATGCAGTCATTCACTACCGTGTCGCCGCTTCGCTACCCAGAGGGAGAGCCTTTCGTCTTGCCCCGCGTAAACTCGTTACCCGACAAGTGATTCTTGCCCGCGCTCCTAAGGCTCCCTCCGGGAGGGAGCTCCCGCCCGCAGGCGGGTGAGGGAGAACGCGCACAGAAAATATTCGTTTTCTTTCGGGGAACAAACTCACCGATAAACCCAAATGTAAGGAGCCACTATGAGCAACAAAAAACACCGCGGCACCCACGGTCAGCGCGCCGAGCGTCACGCCGCCCAAAAGAATCAAGCCCCCCTGAAGAACCCCGCCTCGGCGGAGAAGCCCAACCGCGTATTCCTGCGCAACTGGGTCTATATCTGGGCGACCGCGGGGGTTGTAGCCGCCGTAGCTGCCGTCCTGATCGGTCTGGAGCTGCTGGGCTGGTGGGAGAGCACCCTCGGCGCGATCCTGTCTGTGCTGGTGGGCGCTTTCGGGTGTATGTGCATCTACGATCTTGCCCTTCTGCTCACCGCCTGCATCACCTTCGGCGAGGGCATGGTCAACGCGGGCAAGGACGAGAATAATCAACAGATGATCTTCCACGCCGCCTCGGTGGTTCGGCTGGAGATGCGGGACAAAAATGACAAGGCGCTTCCCGAGGACGCCCCCGTGTACGAGAATGCCCAGATGGTCTTTGTCATGGAGAGCGGGCGGGTGAACCGTCGGAAGGTGAGTCGGCTGACCGCTAAGCAGTACGCCCGCGTCAAGACCGCGCTGGAGGCGGAGAAGAGTTTCCGCGGCAATCCCTGATTTTCAGTAGCGCACACATGTAAGCAAAGGAACTAATATGCAAAAATCCATCATCATCAAGGGTGCCCGCGTGCACAATCTGAAGAATATCGACGTGGAGATCCCCCGCGACAAGCTGGTGGTCATGACGGGGCTGTCGGGCTCGGGTAAGTCCTCCCTGGCCTTCGACACGGTCTACGCCGAGGGACACCGAAGATTCGTGGAATCCCTGTCCTCCTACGCCCGTATGTTTTTAGGGCAGATGGACAAGCCCGACGTGGACCTCATTGAGGGTCTGTCCCCCGCCATCTCCATCGACCAGAAAACCACCTCCAAGAACCCCCGCTCCACGGTGGGTACCGTCACCGAGATTTACGATTACCTCCGTCTGCTCTACGCCCGCGTGGGCACCCCCCACTGCCCCGTGTGCGGTAAGGAGATCAAGCAGCAGACCGTGGATCAGATCATCGACAAGATTCAAACTCTGCCCGAGGGTACCCGCTTCATGGTGCTCTCCCCCGTGGTGCGCCGTCAGAAGGGTATGCACGAGAAGGTTCTGGCCGACGCTAAGAAAAAGGGATACGTCCGCGTCCGCGTGGACGGGAGCATCTACGATCTCTCGGAGGAGATCAAGCTGGACAAGAACAAGAAGCACACCGTTGAAATCGTGGTGGACCGTCTGGTCATGCGGGAGGGCATCCGCGCCCGTCTTTCCGACTCGGTGGAGAACGCTCTGTCCGCCGCTGACGGCTACCTCATGGTGCTGACCGTCCCCCGCGACGGAGAGGAGGAGCAGGAGATGATCTTCTCCCAGCACTACGCCTGCGAGGAGCACGGCATCTCCTTCGGTGAGCTGGAGCCTCGGATGTTCTCCTTCAACAACCCCGTGGGCGCTTGCCCCCATTGCGCGGGCATCGGCGATATGCAGCGGATCGCGGTCAAGAAGCTGATCCCCCACCCCGAAATGACCCTGTGGGAGGGTGCCATTCAGGTCAACGGCTTCAAGACCCTGGACCCCATGAGCTGGAACGGTCCTCTCTTTGAAGCGGTGGGCGTGAGACACGGCTTCCGCATGGATCAGCCCATCAACACCTTCACCAAGGAGGCTTTGAACGTCCTGTACTACGGCTCGGGGGAGGACACCTACACCATCACCCGCCATTTCGGGGACCGCGCCACCCACCAGACCGTGAAGTTCGAGGGCGTGGTGGGCATCATGGAGTCCCGCATCCGTCAGGGGGGCTGGGGCACCGACAGCTACGAGGAGTTCGTGGAGGACGCTCCCTGTCCCGAGTGCCGCGGCAAGCGGCTGAATCCCATGGTGCTGGCCGTCACGGTGGGCGGGCTGAACATCGACGACTTCTGCGCCATGTCGGTCAAGGAGGCGTTGAATTTCATCACCAATCTGCGGCTGGAAGGCAGTGAGGCGGTCATCGCCCGCGAGATCGTCAAGGAGATCAAGGCGAGGCTGGGCTTCCTGGTCAGCGTGGGTCTGGACTACCTGACCCTCTCCCGCAAGGCGGGAACGCTCTCGGGCGGTGAGGCTCAGCGCATCCGTCTGGCCACCCAGATCGGCTCGGCTCTGGTGGGGGTGCTCTACATTCTGGACGAGCCCTCCATCGGACTCCACCAGCGAGACAACACCAAGCTCATCGCCACCCTGAAGAAGCTCCGCGACATCGGCAACACCGTCATCGTGGTGGAGCATGACGAGGAGACCATGGAGGAATCCGACTACATCGTGGACATTGGTCCCGGGGCGGGCATCCACGGCGGTCAGATCGTCTCGGCGGGCACCCCCGCGGAGGTGGCGGCGGATGAGAACTCCATCACGGGCGCGTATCTGTCGGGGCGCAAGAAAATTGAAGTCCCCTCGAAGCGCAGACCCGGCAACGGCTGCCTCCTCACCGTCAAGGGCGCGGCGGAACACAACCTGAAGCACATCGACGTGGATATTCCCCTGGGCAAGTTCGTCTGCGTGACGGGCGTGTCGGGTTCGGGTAAGTCCTCCCTGGTCAACGGCATCCTCTACCCCATTTTAGCTCACGATCTCAACCGCGCCGTGACCTACCCCGGTGAGTACGGTTCCATCGAGGGCATCGAGCATTTGGACAAGGTCATCGCCATCGATCAGTCCCCCATCGGACGCACCCCTCGGTCGAATCCCGCCACCTATACTTCCCTCTTTAACGACATCCGCGATCTCTTCGCCAAGACACAGGAAGCCAACGCCAAGGGCTTCGGTCCCGGGCGATTCTCCTTCAACGTCAAGGGCGGTCGCTGTGAGGCCTGCGAGGGCGACGGTGTCAAGAAGATCGAGATGCACTTTCTCCCCGATATCTACGTCACCTGCGATGTGTGCAAGGGCAAGCGGTACAATCGGGACACGCTCGAAGTCCACTACAAGGGCAAGAGCATTTTCGACGTGCTGGACATGACGGTGGAGGAGGGGCTCACCTTCTTCGACGGCCTGCCCAAGATCAAGCGCAAGCTCCAGACCCTCTTTGACGTGGGCTTGGGCTACGTCAAGATCGGTCAGTCCTCCACTACCCTGTCGGGCGGTGAGGCCCAGCGCGTCAAGCTGGCCGCCGAGCTGGCCAAGCGGGGCACGGGCAAGACCATCTATATTCTGGACGAGCCCACCACGGGTCTGCACACCGACGACGTGGCGCGGCTCCTCACGGTGCTCCAACGTCTCTGCGACGGCGGCAACACGGTTCTCGTCATCGAGCACAATCTCGACGTGATCAAGTGCGCCGACCACATCATTGATCTCGGCCCCGAGGGGGGCGCGGGAGGGGGCACGGTGGTGGCCACGGGTACGCCCGAGGAGGTGGCGAAGGTCAAGGGGTCCTATACGGGGCAGTTTCTTAAGAAAAAATTGTAAAAAACAATGAGAAAGACCCGAGGCGGATGTGCCTTGGGTCTTTTGGTTGGAGGAAAACTGGGTTTTATACTAATTTCCAATTAAAATCTTGAATCACATTTACCCTCTCCGTCACATCCGCGGCGTTCCACCTCCCCCAAAGGGGGAGGCTTCTGAAAAGCTCTCCCTCTGGGAGAGCTCCCGCAAAGCGGGTGAGAGGGCATAAGAAGTTCATGATTTTAAAAGAAAAATAGTATAAACAATAATACATAACTTCATTGCTTTTGCTTCATACATACACTTGTAGTCAGCCGAAAAAGCTAAAAAGCAAAATGGCTGTAATTAGCCAAACAACAATATATCTTTTCACATATGCACCTACTGTTCCAATGGTATTTTTATTTAACACTTTGCATATAGCGCCTGAAATTATGACCGATAAAATAAATAAAACAATTTCCATATCCCATTACTCCTTTTTCCAATTTATCCCTGCAAAAATCGAATAACTTTTTCGTATCTTCAATACAATTCAACCCGCAGATCTATAATATCCTTTTCTATTAATTCCTTAATCATAATCCCCATATCTCCATTTTCCTTTATAAATGATGTCACCATTTCGGTCATATAGAATTCCATTTCCATGATATTCGCCATCCTTAATTTCCCCACTATATTCGATTTGATTCGATGCCATATAGTAAATATCCATTTTCCCCGTCCCGTCACTTGTTGCATCAGCATTTATATACAAATAACCTAACATATATATCCTGTATTTACCATCTTCAACACCCTCATCAAATTCTCCAACTGTTATCGTCGAATGGACATATGAAACATGGTTGTTTGTTTTATATTCGAGTTCAGCTTTAATGGAAGGATAGATAACAGATATTCCGTTACCTTGCGGCAATCCATTTTCGATTTCACCCATATATTTGCAATAATTCAATCGTTCTTTCAAATCTCCAGATAATACGGAACTATACTTTACAGCATCAGATGAGTATTCATACTGATCTGGAACATAATATTGCATTCCCTTACCAGACATATATCCTTCATCAAATTCACCAGCGTATTCAACAAAACCGTTTTTTGTTATTAAAACACCAAATCCGTCTGGTTTATTCCCCGAGAAGTCCCCCACATAGAAGTACTCCGCTTCAAATTCATCACTTGTCCGTGTTAAGTAATCGGAACCAAACAGTTTCAATTCGTAGCGAAGCATCTCTACATCACCCATTGATGCCTTTTTGCGTGCATCTTTTACTGCGTCACTCCACTCAAAATACTTCCTATCAATACTCGCGTCTATTTTGAACTCATGTACATACCAGTTCAAATAGTTGATATCTGTTATTAGAGTCTTATCCAAATCAATTTCAACTTCTTCATAACCTTCTTGAATCTCACACGAAGCGCACTGCAAAAGGCATACAATCAGTAAGAAAAAAACAATCATTTTCTTTAGCGAGAGCATATTTAAACCTCCATGTTCATGTTTTGTAATATTGTGTTTCATTTTGTTACATTTTTATTGTAACATATTGTTACAATAATGTCAAGAGGTTTTTCAAAAAAAGCCCAACTTTGACACGGAGAAAATTATGCATCCCATGATTGGCCTACGGGAAATTCGCAAGAGAAAAGGATATAGTCAGTTAAAAGTAGCCATGGACTTATCCATCAGTCGCGAGGCTTTATCCTTTTACGAAACCGGAAAGCGCAACCCCGACCTGCAAATGCTGTTACTTCTCTCTGATTACTTCGACGTATCCATCGACTATTTGATTACAGGTAAGGAATTCCAACCCAAACGAACCCCATGAGAAAAATCCCCTGCCCAATCCGGACAGGGGATTTTTGTATGCGCTTTCGGTCAATAGAACCACTCGATATTCTTCTGGACGTACCCCAGCATACGGCGGCGGAGGTACTTGGCGTTGCCGCTGAGGAAGTCGCGGAGCCACTCGGTGTCCTCGCGACCCGAGGCGGAGTTGTAGGCGTGGTACAGAGCCTTGGCCATGGCCTCCTCGCCGTTCTCCTCCAGAGCGTCCAACAGGGAGTCGATGGTGGCGGGGGTGGCGCAGAGGAAGAGCGCCCAGCCCTCGGGACGGTCGATCTCAATGAGATCGTAGAGCATCTTGTAGGCGGTCAGGGGACGGTACACGTCGTTCACGCCGAAGCGACCCGTGCCGTTATCCGCCAGGGTGTTGTCTGCCCAGAGCTTTTCCTGAGAGGTGGACAGGGTGGTGAGGAAGTAGCTCATGCGGCTGTTGACACGGTCGAAGGTCAACTCCTCCACGGGGAGGTTGCGCTGGGTCTTGGTGTCGTACAGGAAGAAGTTGGGATCGTTGTCGCGACCGAGGTACAGGGTAAAGAGCAGACCGAGACCCATGAGGATGCAGAGCACTGCGATGATGATGAGGCAGACCTTAAAGAAGGAGGCCGCACCGGGAACTAAGAACAGAAGCAGCGAAATGCCGCCCAAAATCAGCACGCCCGCCACGATCAGCAACACGATCGCCATATTCTTGGAATTGATCTTCATACGTATATAACCCCTCTCTGCCGCAAAAAGCGGCGGCAAAACATTCATAGACTGATTATACCATAAATCTTTTGAAATTGCAAGGGCTTTGGGGAATTTTCTTAGGGTTTCGGGCAAAAACAAGGTTCTGTTTCCCCCCTTCTCTCCATATACTGAACCGACACAATCAAATCACGGTTCACGGAGGTATCACAATGGCCGACCATTCCATCTACAAAGACATAGCCGAGCGCACGGGCGGGGATATTTACATCGGGGTGGTGGGCCCCGTACGCTCGGGGAAATCCACCTTTATCAAGCGGTTCATGGAGTCCCTTGTTCTCCCCAACATGGGGGACGGCTACTCCCGCGAGCGGGCGAGGGATGAGATGCCCCAGTCCGCGGCAGGGAAAACCGTTATGACCACCGAGCCAAAGTTCATCCCCGACGAGGCGGTGACAGTCACCCTGGACGGGACGGCTACCATGCGGGTGAAGATGATCGACTGCGTGGGCTACGTGGTTCCCGAGGCTCTGGGCACCATTGAGAACGGACAGCCCCGCATGGTGCGGACCCCTTGGAGTGAGGAGCCCATGCCCTTTGTGGAGGCCGCCGAGATGGGGACCCACAAGGTCATCACCGAGCACGCCACCATCGGGATGCTGGTCACAACCGACGGCACCATCGGGGACATTTCCCGCGAGTCCTACGTGGAGGCCGAGGAGCGGGTGGTCAGAGAGCTGAAGGAGCTGGGCAAGCCCTTCGCCATGATCCTCAACTCCGCCCGCCCGAGCGCGGACAGCACCGTGGCTCTGGCCTACGAGCTGGAGGCCAAGTACGGCGTACCCGTGGCTTTGGTTTCCTGCATGGATCTGGATGCCGAGGACATCCGCCACATTCTGGAGCTGGTGCTCCACGAGTTCCCCGTCTCGGAGGTACGGGTGAAGCTTCCCGCCTGGACTACGGCCCTGGAGCCCTCCCATCCCATCCACACCGCCCTCATGACCGCTCTTCGACGCGCCGCCGATCGGGTGAAGAAGATCGGGGATATTCGGGAAGCCTTCGCGGATTTCGCCGAGTGCGAGTACGTGGAGGCCGCCGAGGTAGAGACCGTGGATCTGGGGAGCGGAACAGCCCGCATTTCTCTCCGCATGGCGGACGGACTCTACTATCAGGTTCTCTCCGAGCTGTCGGGCTTTGAGATCGACGGGGAGGAGTCCCTGATCGGACTTCTCCGCGAGCTGGCCGCCACCAAGGCCGCCTACGACAAGGTGGCGGAGGCTCTGCGGGACTGCGAGGAGGGGGGCTACGGCATCGTCATGCCCAACGTGGAGGATATGCGCCTCGACGAGCCCGAGATCGTGCGGCAGTCGGGGGGCTACGGGGTGCGGCTCAAGGCCTCCGCCCCCTCTATCCACATGATACGCGCCAACATCGAGGCTGAGGTCAACCCCATCGTAGGCTCGGAGCAGCAGTCCGAGGATCTGGTGCGGTATATGCTCCGTGAGTTCGACGAGGATCCCGCCCGTATCTGGGAATCCAATATGTTCGGCAAGAGCCTCTACGAGCTGGTGGGGGAGAGCATTCACACCAAGCTGGAGCACATGCCCGAGGCCTCGCGGATGAAGCTGTCCGAGACCTTGGAGAGGATCATCAATGAGGGCAGCGGGGGGCTGATTTGTATTTTGCTGTGAGATAAATTGGGGTTTATCGGTCTGACGGAAGAGAGTGGAATGGGGAAGGATGGCTACTCATCCGTCACGCTTCGCGTGCCACCTTCCCTCACAAGGGAAGGCTTTCGTAGCGTGCCTTTCGTTCTCCTGAAACCGAAAACATACTGATGCCTAAGGGTTTTTGGCTCGACGAGAAACACACTGCATGAGCCTTCCCTTGTGAGGGAAGGTGGCACGCCCGAAGGGCGTGACGGATGAGTAGCCACCGAGAAACATACCGATTTGTTCCGT
>JAZNUO010000038.1:0-6612 GCA_045592305.1 Eubacteriales bacterium
TTCTCAAGAAATTTTCACCCAATCACTTGACAACTTGACAAAATTATGTTATAATAGAGCCATCAAAGAAAGGAGTCCCTATCTCTTATGAAAAACACAAGCAAAACTCTCCGCATTATTCTGGCCGTGGTCATCGGCACGGTTCTGACGGCCGTGGCCTACTACCTCATGCTGCCCCCCGTCAACGTGTTCAGCAGCGCGTTCTGGATCTTCGTCATTATGGTGGTGTTCTTCTACGGTCTGCCTCTGGGCGCGGTCAGCGGCTTTGGCGCGGCAGGGAAGAAGGGTGGCAAGATCAAGGTGAACAAGATCTTCATCATCATTGCCGCCGTTCCCGTAGCCGTGCTGGTGCTGGGCGGTATCGTGTCCTCCACCTTCTTCAACGCCCAGAAGTACGCCTCTGTCATTGAGGTGCAGCAGTCTGATTTCTCGGAGGATATGCCCGAGGCCGACGTGGTCACGAACATTTCCCTGATGGACACCGCCTCCGCCTCTATTCTGGGCAACCGCGAGCTGGGCGCGCTCTCCGACGTGGTCTCCCAGTACAACGTCAGCCTTGACTACAACCAGATCAACTACAAGGGCACCCCCAAGAAGGTGGCCAATCTGGAGTACGTGGACTTCTTCCGCTGGATCAACAATTCCGAGAACGGTGTCCCCGGCTACGTCATGGTGGACCCCGTGGGCAACGACGCCGACTACGTGAAGTTCGAAAAGCCCATGATATACGTGGACAGTGCTTACCTCGGGGAGGACCTCATGCGTAAGCTCCGCTTCTCCTACCCCACCAAGATATTCTCCTCGGTCAACTTCGAGGTGGACGAGGCGGGCAACCCCTACTATATCGTCTCCTGCATGAAGCCCCACGTGGGTCTCTTCGGCGCGATGGACGTAAGCGAGGTCATTATCTTCAACCCCTGCGACGGTACCTCCGAGATCTACCCCGTGGACGCATCCCCCTCGTGGATCGACAACGTCTATGACGGTGCCCTCGCCTGCCAGAAGTACGATTGGTACGGCACCCTGTCCCGCGGTTTCTGGAATTCGGTTATCGGTAAGCGCGACTGCAAGATGACCACCGAGGGCTACGGCTACGTGGTGCGCGGAGACGACGTCTGGTACTACACCGGTGTCACATCCGTTACCTCCGACGAGTCCAACATCGGCTTTATCCTGACCAACGCCCGCACGGGTGAGTACAAGTATTACCCCGTCATCGGCGCGGAGGAGTATTCCGCCATGGGTGCCGCCCAGGGTGAGGTCCAGGAGAAGGGCTATATCGCTTCCTTCCCCTCTCTGATTAACGTGGAGGGTCAGGCCACCTATATCATGGTGCTGAAGGACGAAAACGGCTTGGTCAAGCTCTACGCGCTGGTCAATGTGGAGAACTACAGCATCGTGGCCACGGGTGACTCCCAGACCGCCGCCAAGCAGGCCTACCTCGAGGAGCTGGCCAAGCGCGGCGTCATTACCGAGGAGGAGCTGCCCGCTCCCGAGACCAAGACTGCTGAGCTGACCGTGGGTACTGTTCGTCTCGCCACCGTTGGCGGGGAGACCGTGGTCTATCTCACCGCCGAGGACGGCACCGTCTACCGCGGCGCGCTGGCCTCCGACGAGTCCCTCATCCTCGTCACCGAGGGCATGACCCTGACGGTGGAGTACGCCGAGACCGAGCACGCAAAGATTCGGGCGATCATCGGTTGGAGCGAAAAGACCGAGTAAGAATTCTGAATAAAGAAAACCGAGAAGTAGGGAAGATTCCTTGCTTCTCGGTTATTCTGTTTCTTCTCCATTCTCAAACAACGCCTCCATGGGCACTCCCAGCACCTGCGCGATCACCCGCACCTCCTTGTCGGTGGCGATCCGCGTCTGCCCCTCCAGCTTGGAGTAGCTGGTGGGATTGATATCCAGCCCCGCCACCTGCAAACGGGCGATGAAGTCCTTTTGCTTGATGCCGCGTGCCTTGCGGAGAGATTCAACACGGCGACCGATCATGTTGCGGTCGTCATATCCGTTCGCCCTGTTTTTCATATCGGCCTCCCTGTTTATAATTCTTTTTTAGAATTATATCACGAAAAAATGTTGACATAATTCCGAATTAGAATTATAATACAGATGGAGGTGATTTAAATGGAAAAAATAATTTTACATTCCCCGTACGGTGACGAGCCGCTATACCAAACCACCCTGAACGCGGCTGTTCAACATCTGGCTGCGATGCTTTCCCCCGTGGCAGAGTCCTTCTCCGCCCTACCCGCAACCGCCCAACTGACCGAACAGCTCCTCCCCGCAGCCCAAACCACTTGGGAGGAGTGGGCAACGGGGGGCATGGTTTATCTGGAGATCACCCCCGACAGCCTCATTGGCTTCGGCTTTTCAATCTCTCCGGGAGAACTCCCTGATATGCCGCTCCTGTCCTCCCCTTTGGCGTGCTGGGGCTTCGCGGCGGCGGTAGCGGAGCAGTTAGCCGACTCCTGCGGAGCAAAGGTCTGCCCCCTGTATCTGGAAAACGCCTTGAATCTGGCGGTAGGGAATCTTCGCGTGACGGTGGCACTTGAAAGGGTGTAGATTTCAGATTCGGGTTTATCGCTGAGCTCCGCTCAGCAGAGAGATACAAGATACGCGCCGAGCAAGCCTGAGCAAAGCTCGGCCGATACAAGATATAGAACGGCTGTTGCCGCAAGGTTATTTCATCTTGTATCTTTGTATCTTGTAACTTGTATCTCACCGAAAAACTGCTATATACAATCCAAAACAAACAGGAGGGTGCCCCGCACCCTCCCGGTTGTGTCAATACTTGTCCCGTATCTTTTTTCTCACCCCGAGGAAGGTTCCTCCCCCGATGAGAATGACCAAGATCACGGCGCAGATGGTGTAGATGGGCAGACCCACCTCAATATCCGACTTCAGCTCCTCCCAGAGCTCGTTGAGCAGGATGAGCTGATCGCCTCCCAGATTCTTGTAGGAGGAGGTCTCTACGGCATCGGTGTTGTACATCAGATCAAAGCCGCCCTCCTTGATGGAGTTCATGTACTCGATGTACTCCTCGTTCTCCCGCACCACGGTGTTGGGGGAGGCGTAGTAGGTGTACTCGGCGTTGGCTACGGCGGGGGCCTCGGTCAGCATGAAGTCAATGTACCGCTCGGCGATCTCCTTGTTCTCGGAGGTCTTGGGGATGCACATGGCATCCACGTAGAGGTTGGTGCCCTCGGCGGGGTAGAAGAAATCCAGATCCTCGTTGTTCTCGTACATGGCCAAAAAATCACCCGCGTAGTAGGCGGCGATGGCGGCAGAGCCGTTCTCCATCTTGTTGAAGATCTCGTCCATGACGTAGCCCTGGAGGATGGGCTTCTGCTCCTTCAGCTTTTCCAGCGCGACTCTCCATTCGGCCTCGTTCTCGGAGTTCACGTCCAGACCCAGAAAATACTGGGCAGTACCGAAGGCATCGCGGGAGTTGTTGAATTGCAGGATGTTTCCGCGGTGACGCTCATCCCACATGAGCTGCCAGGAGCCCAGAGCGGGATCGTCCTCGGACACCATGGCGGTGTTGTAGATAATGCCGATCATGCCGTACATATACGGGACGGCGTAGAGGTTATCGGGATCGTAGTAATCGTAGACGGCATCCTCACCGAAAAAGTCGGGGTGGATATGACCGATATGGGGGATGTTTTCGAGATTCAGGGGAGCCAGCATATCCTCGGCGATCATGCGCTCGATCATGTAGTCCGAGGGGACCACCACGTCGTAGCTCACCGAGCCCGAGGAGAGCTTGGCGTACATGCTCTCGTTGCTGGAATAGGTGGAGTAGTTGACCTCGACTCTGACGCCGTAGGTTTCAAAGTACCACTCCTCAAACATCTCGTTTACGTCAAGGGTATCCTCGGAGCCGTCGGAGATGTACTCGCCCCAGTTGTAGACGTAGAGGGTCGCGGTCTCCCCGCCCGCGGTGTCGCAGGCGGTGAAGCCCAGAACCAGAGGAAGGAGCAGAGCCGCGAGCACAAGGAGGGAAGTCAAGCGTTTCATCATACCCGTCCTCCCTTCCGGCTCTTGCGATCGGCTGCCGAGCCCGCGAAGTTGACCACCAGAAGGATGGCGAGGATCACCGCTACGATGAGGGCGGAGAGAGCGTACATACTGAACTTGACGTTGTGCGCCGTCTGGTTGTAGACGTACAGGGGGAGGGTCTGGAAGTTGGGGGAGCTGACGAAGTGGGAAATGACGAAGTCATCCAGAGACAGGGTGAAGCTCATCATGAGACCCGACACGATGCCGGGGACGATCTCGGGAAGCTCCACCTTAAAAAACGCCTTGGAGGGGGTACAGCCCAGATCCTGCGCCGCTTCGGAGAGGGATTGGTCAAGCTGCTGGAAGCGGGGCATGACCGACAGGATGACGTAGGGAATGTTGAAGGTGACGTGGGCGATGAGCAGGGTCCCGAAGCCGAAGAGGTCGCGGGTGCCGAGGAAGGTGGCCACCGCCACGAAGAGCAGCATCATGGACACGCCGGTGACGATATCGGGGTTCATCATGGGGATGTTAGTCACAGAATTGATGGCCTTTTTGAGGTAGCGGTTCCTCATGCGGTGAAGCCCCAGCGCGCCGAAGGTGCCCAGCACCGTGGCGATGAGTGCCGAGGAGACTGCCAGCACCAGAGAATTGCGGAGAGCCGAGAAGGCCTCCTCGTCGTGGAACAGCTCCTCATACCAAACCAGAGAGAAGCCCGAAAATTCGGCCAGACTGCCCGATTCGTTGAAGGAAAAGACAATGAGCACCGCGATGGGAACGTAGAGCAGGAAGAAGATGAGACCGATGTAGCATTTGGACAGGAATTTCACGGGACCATCCCTCCTTCCTCGTCGGAGAACTTATTCATAACGGTCAGGGAGATGAGGATGAGGATCATCATGACCAGAGACATGGCCGCGCCTACGTTGTAGGTGGAGACGTTCTGGAACAGACGCTCAATGGTGTCGCCCACCAGATCGATCTTACCCGCGCCCAGCTTCTGGGAGATGTAGAAGGTGCTGATGGAGGGGACAAAGACCATGGTCACACCCGACACCACGCCCGACAGAGTCAGGGGCATGACCACGCGGGTCATGGTCTGGAGGGAGTTACAGCCAAGGTCATGGGAGGCCTCGATGTAGCGGTAGTCCAGCTTGGTCATGGCGGTGAAAATGGGGAGCACCATGTAGGGGAGGAAATCGTAGACCATACCCAGAATAACGCCGAAGTAGGAGCCCACGATGGAGAGAGGCTCCAGCCCCAGCTTCCCGAGCAGGGAATTGAGCAGACCGCCGTTGTCCAGAAGCGCCATGAGAGCGTAGGTACGGATGAGCAGATTGCACCACATGGGGAGCATGATGAGCACCATGAGGATCTTTTGCGCCCGCAGGGATTGGCGGGACATGAAGTAGGCGAGGGGATAGCCGATGACAAGGCACACCGCCGTGGCGATGAGGGCGAAGGCGATGGAGAGGATAAAGACGTTGGTGTACTGACCGAGGTCGGCGATGTTTCCGAAGGAAAAGTGACCCTCGGCATCGGTAAAGGCGAAGTAGAGGACGAAGAGCATGGGAGCGGCGATGAACATGACCGTCCAGACGGCATGGGGAACCGCCGCCAGCTTCTGGAAGATGTTGCGCTGAGCCTGACCCTTACGCGCCGCGGGGGGAGGGTCAGACTTGCGGAGGGAGAGATGCTTCATGCTTCCTCCTCCTCTTCGGGGTCGGACAGATGATCCATCTCGTCGCTGAAGGAAGAGTAATCACCGAACTGACCCGAGAATTCGGACTTTTTCATGACGTGAATGGCCTCGGGCTCGATGTAAAGCCCGATGGTGGTATCGGGAGCGGCGTAGTCCGAGGTCTCCAGCATCCACTTGAAGCCCTGCACGTCCACGATGATCTCGTAGTAGTCGCCCTTGAATGTGACCGAGGAGACCGTGCCGTTGAGCATACCCTTGTCGGCGGGGACGATGTCCACGTCCTCGGGGCGGATGACCACGTCCACGGGCTCGTTCTTGGCAAAGCCGCCGTCCAGACACTCAAAGGTATGACCCGCGAATCTGACCTTATGGTCGGCCGGCATGATGCCGTCCACGATGTTGGACTCACCGATAAAGTCGGCCACGAAGGCGTTGACGGGCTCGTTGTAGATGTCCACGGGAGAGCCGATCTGCTGGATGTGACCGCCCGACATGACCACCACCACATCAGACATGGAGAGAGCCTCCTCCTGATCGTGGGTGACGTAAATAAAGGTGATGCCCGTAGCCCGCTGGATCTTCTTCAGCTCGCTCTGCATATCCTTGCGGAGCTTGAGGTCGAGAGCCCCCAGAGGCTCATCCAGAAGCAGGACGCGGGGATGGTTGACCAGCGCGCGGGCGATGGCCACACGCTGCTGCTGACCGCCCGACAGGGTGGTGACGCGGCGGCGCTCAAAGCCTCTCAGGTTGACCATGGCCAGCATCTCCTGCACCTTCTGCTTGATCTCCTCCTCGGGAGTCTTTTTGAGACGCAGACCGAAGGCTACGTTCTCATATACGTTCAAATGGGGAAACAGCGCGTACTTCTGAAAAACCGTGTTCACAAGGCGGCGGTAAGGGGG
>JAZNUO010000039.1:0-2875 GCA_045592305.1 Eubacteriales bacterium
AAACCCCAATTTGAACGTCTCCGGTCATCGCTTCAACCGAGAAGAATTCCCTCGATCTCGCAAAGACGGCTGACGGTATAGGTGATCTCCATATCCGCGGGGGCGGCCTTGCCCTTGGGATTGAACCAGCAGGTGTCCAGCCCGGCGTTGATGCCTCCTTTTATATCCGAAGAGAGGGAATCACCGATCACAAGAGCCTCCTTAGAATCAAAATTCGGGATGGCGGCGGCGACCAGATCAAAAAATCTCTTTTCGGGCTTGGCGCAGCCCATCTGCTCCGATATGAAGCACCTGTCAAAGTAAGGTGCCAGCGCGCATCCCCCGAAGCGGCTCTGCTGCACCGCCGTGATGCCGTTGGTGACGATGTACAGCTCGCATTTCCCGTGAAGGGCTTGGATCAGCTCCAAAGCACCCTCCAAAAGACAGGTCTGCTGCCCCAGAGTGGACTCGTAATCCCGCGCCATAAGTACGGGATCGCCCTGATACCCGATAGAAGCGAAGAAATCCCCGAACCGCTCGACCTTGAGTCGGTCGCGGGTAGTCAATCCCAGCTCCAGCCGCTTCCAATGTCCGTCGTTGATGGCGGAGTAGGCAGCAGCGGTGTCCTCGTCGTGGGGAAGCCCGCGGGCTGCGAGGCAGGCGCAGAGAGCATCATGCTCGGCGCGGGTGAAATCCAGAAGAGTGTTGTCAGCGTCAAACAGGGCAATTCGGTAGGGCATATCGGTCTCCTTCCAAAGGGTATGCGGGCGGGGATGGGGGTGTGAACACCCACTCGGTCTCCACCTTATATCATACCATAAAATCCCCGTTTTTGCAAGTCCCAAACTCAGGTTTTCGAGAAGAAAATGCAAATTTCTTCATAGGCTCTTTACAAAAAGTTTGCAAGCTGTACGCGACTTGCTGTGGAAAAATCCTGCATTCCGTAGTATAATAACTGCATGACTGAATGGGTGTAGCCGTTCAGTCCCCGAACCCCCGTTTCCCCGATTTTTACCCGTTATTCCACGGAGGCATGATTTTGAAGAAGCAAGCAACACAACAAATTTCCGAGCGGCTGGCTCGCGCGGGTCTGACCGCCGTCGCGTTCCTCTCGCTTGCGGCCATGCTCTTTCTGTTCGTAAGCAGCATGATCGCCACCTCGGACATGACCACCGACAACCCCATGCAGGAGCTCGTTGTTTTCCGATCCGACTCCCTCCTTTGTAATGTCGCCCTCCTCGTCCTCATGATCGCCGTCGGTGTGAGCCTCACCCTGCTTCTGCGCAGACTCGGTTGGCTTCGGCGGATCAAGCCTTGGATGCTGTCACTGGGGCTGGGCGTCTGGATCACTCTGCTGGGCATTTTGTGGGTGGTCATGTCTCTTTCGGCTCCCACTCACGATTCCCATATCGTCACAACCGCAGGCTACGCCGCGGCTCAGGGGGATCTCTCCCGCATCGATTCCAACTACTTTATCCGATTCCCCTTCCAGCTCGGCTACGTATTCTGGACCGAGATCTGGGCGCGGCTCTTCGGACTCACCCACTCCGACTATCTCTTCATGGAGATCGTCAACGTCCTCTGTCTGGCCTTCGGTGAAGTCGCTCTGGTGCTCCTGACCGAAAAGCTCTTCAAAAACCGCGCGGTCACGGTGGCAACCACGCTCATGCTCGCGCTCTTTTTCCAACCCGTGGTTTTCTGCTCCTTCCTCTACGGCACCATCCCGGGCTTCTGCTTTGCCGCCTGGTCGATCTTCTTTCTGGTCAAGTATATGCAGACCGACAAATACCGCTTCCTCCTCCCCTCCGCCATCCTGCTCGCCGTGTCGGTCTCCCTCAAGCTCAACAATATGATCCTTCTGGTAGCGGCCGTCATCATCCTGCTTGCGCACCTCATGAAGAAAAAGCCCCTGCGCCGCCTACCGGCCGTCATCATCCTCTGCGTGACGGTGCTGACCCTGCATGGCGTTGGCAGATGGCAGTATTCCCTCCGCATGGATAAGGACTTTGGAGACGGTATCCCCATGGTCTCCTGGCTGGCTATGGGACTCCACGATGCCGTACCCGCCCCGGGCTGGTACAACGGAGCCTATACCGTGAGCAACTTCCACACCCATAACTGCGACAGCAAAGCCGCCGCCGATGCCTCCGTGGAGGTCATCCGGAACCGCTTGGAGGAAATGGCGGAAACACCCCGCGAGACCGCCCGTTTCTTTTGCGACAAGCTTCTCAGCCAATGGAACGAGACCACCTACCAGTCCATCTGGAACAACCAAGTGCGCGGACAGTTCGGAGACAAATGGGGTGTCGCCCGATATGTCTGCGGCGAGGGCGAGTCCCGCGCCAAATGGGTCATGGATCTCTCGGTGCAGTTTATCTTCTGCGGTATGCTTGCCGCCACGGTCATCCTGTTCCTCCGTCCCCTGAAAAAGCGCGCCGAATCCCCCGAGGACGAATCAGCGGCCTACCTCATCCCCCTCCTGTTTCTCGGCGGCTTCCTCTACCACGGTCTGTTCGAGGCCAAGTCCCAGTACGTCATCAGCTACGTGATCCTCATGATCCCCTACGCCGCATGGGGCTTCGCTGAGGCCTGCGGGACGGGCAAGCGTGTGTGGGCCAGGGCGAGGGCCATGAGATCGGGAAGCCGTGAAAAAACACGGGCAAGGCATTCGCGCGCGTGATACGAATCCCGCAAAAAAACCTTGAGTAACTGTTCAGCCGAACTTCAAATTGAAGTTTATCGTTCCGATAAACCGCAATAGTGAAATACGCCTGCGGCGTGTGAAATGCTCGCAAGCGAGCGTGAAATATGCGCTTCGCGCATGTGAAATTCGTCCTTACGGACGAGTTGAGGAGGAGATCCTTCGGATCTCTTCATTTAAATTTTAATCAGAAAC
>JAZNUO010000040.1:0-2896 GCA_045592305.1 Eubacteriales bacterium
CATGGAAACCGTTGAAAAGTACCTGTCCGTTGGCGTGTCCCGCGTCATCCTGGGCACCGCCGCCGTGAATAACGAGGCATTTCTCCGCGAGGCCGTGGACAAGTACGGCGCAAGGATCGCCGTGGGCGCTGACGTGAAGGACGGCTACATCGCCATCAAGGGCTGGCTGGAGCAGTCCGCCTATACGCCGGAAGCCTTCATGGAAAAGATGCAGAGCATGGGTGTCAAGACCGTCATCTGCACCGACATCTCCAAGGACGGTGCCATGAAGGGCACCAACCGCGAGCTGTACCGCGCGCTGTCCGCGAAATTCCACATGGACATCGTAGCGTCGGGAGGCGTGTCCGACATGGAGGATATCCGCGCCCTGACCGCCATGAACCTCTACGGTGCCATCATTGGCAAGGCCTACTATACGGGTGCCATTGATCTGGCCGAGGCTATCAAGGAGGCCCAAGCATGATCACCAAAAGAATCATTCCCTGTCTGGACGTGCGGAACGGACGTGTGGTCAAGGGCGTTAACTTTGAGGGGGTACGGGACGTGTCCTCCCCCGTGGAGCTGGGCAGGTTCTACTCCGACAGCGGGGCGGACGAGCTGGTGTTCTACGATATTACCGCATCCGTAGAGGGTCGTGCCCTCTTTACCGACATTCTCCGTGAGGTGGCCTCCACCATCTTCATCCCCCTGACCGTGGGCGGCGGCATCAATACGCTGGAGGATTTCGACCGCGTGCTGAAATGCGGCGCGGACAAGGTGTCGGTCAACTCGGGGGCTATCCGCAACCCCAACCTGGTTTACGAGGCCGCCCAACGCTACGGCGACCAGTGCGTGGTGCTGTCGGCTGACATCAAGCGGGTGAACGGTGAATTCCGCGTGTTCGCCAAGGGCGGTCGCGAGGACACGGGCATGGAGGCCATCGAGTGGATCAAGCGGTGTGTCGGAAACGGCGCGGGCGAGGTGGTGGTGAATTCCATCGACACCGACGGCGTGAAGCAGGGCTTCGACATCGAGATGCTCCGCGCGGTTTGCGACGCGGTGAACGTCCCCGTCATCGCCTCGGGGGGCGCGGGATGCGCGCAGGACTTCATCGACCTGTTCCATAAGGTCCCCGACATCGACGCGGGACTGGCCGCCTCGGTGTTTCACTTCGGTGAGATCGCCATCCCTGACCTCAAGCGGACGTTGTCTGCCGAGGGAATCAACATGAGACTGATCTAAGGAGCTAAAACTATGCTGAATATTGACGAACTGAAATTTGACGAAAAGGGTCTCATCCCCGCCGTGGTGGTGGACTCCATCACCAAAAAGGTGCTGACCGTAGCCTACATGAACCGCGAGAGCCTGCAAATTTCCATGGAGAAGGGCAAGACCTGCTTCTGGAGCCGCTCCCGTGGGGAGCTGTGGCTCAAGGGGGAGACCAGCGGCAACTACCAGCACATCGTCTCCATCACCGCCGACTGCGACAGCGACGCGCTGGTGGTGGTGGTGGAAAAGGACGGCCCCGCCTGCCATCTGGGCACCGATTCCTGCTTCACAAAGCCCGTGTACCAAAGCGAGGAACTCCACGAGTTTACCCTCCAGGGTCTGGCTGACCTCCTGCAAGGCCGCATGGAGGAGCGCCCCGAGGGCTCCTACACCACCTACCTCTTCGACAAGGGGCTGGACAAGATCCTCAAGAAGGTGGGCGAGGAATGCACCGAGGTCATCATCGGCGCTAAGAATGGCGATAAGAAGGAGACGGTCTACGAGATCGCCGATCTGGCCTACCACGTCATGGTGCTCATGACCCAGATGGGCATCTCTGTTGAGGACATCCACCGAGAGCTGGCCTCCCGCCACATCATCGACCATAAGGTCAAGCAGGAGAAGATGGTCTGATCCCGACTCCGCGATACGGAAGCAAGACCCCACTCCCCCTGTTTTCCCACAAAAAAGCCATAGACGCGCCGAATTTCGGTCTGTCTATGGCTTTTCATTATGGAATGCGGAACACCCGACGGGCATTTTCGGAGAGGATCATGCGGTTCTCTTTCTCTGTCAGCTCCATGTCGAAAAAGACCTCCAGATCGTCCTTTTGCGACCACATGGGATAATCGGTACCGAACAGTACCTTGTCCGCTCCCCATCGGCGGATGAGGGCGGCGGTATGGGCGGGAGTCAGGGAGGTGACGCGGGGTTCGATGCCGTAGTCCTTCACCGCCGTGGCCATGCTGGAGGAAGTGTCCACGCAGAGGTTTTGGAAATCGGACAGTCTGTCGCAGGCGTAGTCCCAATTCGCCCAGCCTCCCATGTGGGCGCCCACCACCGTGAGGGTGGGGAAATCGGTCAGCACACGGTAGAGGCGGTCGGGATGGGAGTAGTCGAAGCGGGGATCTCCCATGTGCATGAGGATGGGAAGGCCATGCTCCGCGCAGAGCTTGTAGATGGGGTAGGCGCGCTCATCGTCGATGCAGAACTTCTGCATATCGGGATGGAGCTTGACCCCGTGGAGACCGTGGGAGATGATCTCCTCTACCGCGCCTCGCAGATGAGGATGGTCGGGGTGGAGAGTCCCCAGCCCCGTGAGCTTGCCGCTGTGTCCTTGGCTCTCGGCCTCGGAGATGGCGGCGGCGATGAAGCGGGTGATGGACTCGACATGGCGGGGGGTGGACGCTACGGATTGGATCACGTAGCCGTCGCACCCCGCCGCCTCGCCGACGGTCAAAAGGTCGGCGACGGTTCCTTTTCCGTGGCCGTGAGTATTGTAAAAATAATCGGTGGACTCCACCGCCTTCGCCGCGATCTTTGCGGGGTAGACGTGGCAGTGGGAGTCGATGATGAAATAGTTTTGTATCATAACATTCTGTTTAGATACAAAGATACAAGATACGAGATACAAGATACGGCGCGGGTG
>JAZNUO010000041.1:0-3603 GCA_045592305.1 Eubacteriales bacterium
ACATGGTGTATAATGGTGCCAATGAAACAACCGCCGTCCGAAACAGGAACGGCCGCTACGGAGGAATTATTATGGCAACCAAATCCAAGAAGCCCATCACCCCCCTTGTGACCTTTGACGCCGACCGCGAGGAGAAGCGCAAGGCACTCAAGACCGCCATGAAGCAAATCGAGAAGGATTTCGGCGAGGGCTCCATCATGAAGCTGGGCGACAACGCCCGCATGGCTGTGCAGGCCGTTCACACAGGCTCCCTGTCTCTGGACATGGCGCTGGGTATCGGCGGCGTTCCCCGCGGCCGTATCATCGAAATTTTCGGGCCTGAGTCCTCGGGCAAGACCACCGTGGCGCTCCACATCGCCGCCGAGGTGCAGAAAGCAGGCGGTGAGGCCGCCTTCATCGATGCCGAGCACGCCCTTGACCCCGTGTACGCCAAGGCCCTGGGGGTGGACATCGACAACCTGCTGGTGTCCCAGCCCGACTGCGGCGAGGACGCTCTCTCCATCTGCGAGTCTCTGGTGCGTTCGGGTGCCGTGGACGTGGTGGTGGTGGACTCGGTGGCCGCGCTGGTGCCCCGCCAGGAGATCGAGGGGGACATGGGTGCCGCCACCGTGGGTATGCAGGCGCGCCTGATGTCCCAAGCCATGCGTAAGCTCTCCGCCGTCATCTCCAAGAGTCAGGCCGTGGTCATTTTCATCAACCAGCTCCGCGAGAAGGTGGGTGTCATGTACGGCAACCCCGAGACCACCCCCGGCGGTCGCGCCCTGAAGTTCTACTCCTCGGTCCGCATTGACGTGCGCCGCACCGAGCAGCTCAAGCAGGGCAACGAGATCTACGGCAACCACGTTCGCTGCAAGATCGTCAAGAACAAGGTGGCTCCCCCCTTCAAGGTGGCGGAGTTCGACATCATCTACGGGCAGGGCATCTCCCGCTCCAGCGAGATTCTGGACTTTGCCATCGAGCTGGACATTATCAAAAAGAGCGGATCCTGGTTCTCCTACAACGGCGAACGTCTGGGTCAGGGTAAGGACACCGTCCGCAAGCTGGTGGAGTCGGATCCCGCCTTCATGGCCGAGCTGGAGGAGAAGGTGCGCGCCGCCTCCGCCGAGACCGATCTCCTTGCCCCGGGTGAGTTCGAGCTGGAGGACGAGGACGAGGATGATTTCGAGATCCGCACGCTGGGTGATCTGGGCGAGGAGGAGTAATGGCTTCCCGCTATACTCACCCCGATGACTTCCATACATCCGAGACCGATGGGGGGGAGGCGACACCTCGCCCCCGGAAGTCGCGCCGTCTGGTGGATATGATGGAGTATTCCTCAAAGGGGAAGGGAAGGGAGAAGCAGGAATCCGCGGCTTCTGTTCGCCGCGAGAGAACTTCTCCCCCTCCATCGCCATCTGAACCATCCTCCCCCCGTCAAGCCGAGTCGGATTTTGCCCGCTCCAAGACATCCGCTCACGAGATCACCGCGCCCGAGCAATCCCCGTCCGAGCAAGCCCCTTCCAAGAAAACAGCTTCCCCCAAAAACGCCGCCCAAGCTCCCGCCAAGCAGTCCGCCCCCGATCTGCCCCCCGACACCCGCGCCGTTCTGTCCGTGACCCCCGCGGGGGAGGGCGAGACCGTGACGGTGGTGCTGGCTCTCCCCGATCCCGAGGGAAAGAGGGCGCAGCGGGTCAGCCTTCATCTGCTGGTGGAGCAGTACGCCGAGCTGGGGGTCAAGACGGGGGAGATCACCCCCGAGTACACCGAGACCCTGCTGGACGCGGGGCGGCTCTGCGGCGCTATCCGTCGCGGCATCGCTCTGCTGGGCTACGGGGATCAGTCCGCCCGCCGTCTGACCTACAAGCTCACGGCGAAAGGAGTAGACCGCGATACCGCTACCCGCGCCGTAACCTACCTCACCGAACGGGGCTACATCCGCGAGGAGAGCACCGCCGCCCTCCGCGCCCGCCAAGGGGTGAACAAGGGCTGGGGGGAACGCCGCATCCGCGAGGATCTGATGGTTCACGGCTTCACCCGCGAGGCGGTGGAGGAGGCCATGGAGGAGCTTTCCGACACCGACTGGGAGGAGAACTGCGCCGCCGCCATCCGCAAAAAGTACGGTGAGATCCCCGAGGACAGGGGGGAGCGGCAGAAGCTCATCGCGTCCATGATGCGGCTGGGATACGATGCCGATACCGTCCGCGAGGCCATGCGGGTCATTCTGCGAAAATACTGACGCATGGGTGGCATCCTGTAGCAAAAATTCACGATTTGTGCGTATGTACGCCACATTTGGATGGTATACTGGTGGCAGTACAGTAAGGAAGGTGCTTCCTATGAAACTTCATCTCCCCCACATTGCCCTGAAGCGGGGCTTCTGCTCCATGCTGGTAGCCGCGCTCCTGTCTTTGTGCCTGTTGGGACTTACCGCCTGCTCGGATGAGATCTACGATCCCACCCAAGACACCCTGATCCTCAACGAGGGCAGCGGAAACGGAACCGGCGGCAATTATTTTGAAATTCCTACCGAGCCTCCCACGGGAAGCTTCATCGAGATCCCTGCCACCGATCCCTTCGAGAATTCCCCCCACGTTCTCCGCGCCGATTTTCTGAACACAGGCAACTCCGACGCGATCCTTCTGCGTTTGGACGATACTGTCATCCTCATGGACACGGGCGAGTCCGACGACTACCCCGCCATCAGCCGTAAGCTCACCGACTACGGCATCACCGAAATTGACTATCTCATCATTTCCCACTACGATAATGACCACATCGGCACTGTGTCCCAGATCCTCCAGCACTACAACGTCAAGAACGTCTATATGCCCGACTACATCCGCGACTCCTCCCTGTACCGCCGCATGATGTCCACGCTGGATGTCACCGATGGGGTGACGGTCCACCGCCCCACCGAGGACGTCCGCATCGACCTCTCCTACGGCAGTCTGTGGATCAACCCCACAGGGCTTTACGAGCCGGGGGCTGTTCTCGGCTCAGACGATGCCCACGCCTTGGAGGAGAACAACTATTCCCTGATCACCTCGGTCTATTTCGGGGAGGTTTCCCTTCTGCTGGCAGGAGATGCCGAGCAGGATCGCATTACCGAGTTCATGGGTATCCTGGGTGAAGATTTGTCCTATGACCTGATCAAAATTCCCCACCACGGCGGCTACGATAAGGCCGTGGGAAATCTGCTCCGCGGGAATGCGGGTCTGCGCTACTGCGTGGTCCACGCGGGAGACAAGTCCCGGGTGGAGGCCTCCCTCGTTACCGCCATGCGCACTTCGGGCGCCGCAGCGAAGTTTACCTACGATGGGGATATAGCCTTTGCTACCGACGGGAAAAGCATGGTTGTCAGCCAGAATTGAATACGAAAACGGGCTACCGCAACCTAAGGGACGGTAGCCCGTTTCAGTTATTTCTTGACCGCATACAAGTTTATATCCCACGCCGGCACCCCCGCCATTCGGCGCAGATACAGCATGTAGTCGGGATTCAACTCCCGCACCAGCAGGGGCAAGCGGAACAGATCATGAGATCGGTGGTAAGCCGACACCAGCAGGGCGGGCGCATCCCGCTCAATGATGGCGCGGCTGCCCAGCAGAGCCTCGGTCTCCGCCC
>JAZNUO010000042.1:0-8356 GCA_045592305.1 Eubacteriales bacterium
GGTGCAGGGGCAGAGCCCCTGCCCGACAAACCCAAATTTAAACCCCACCCAAAGGAGGAACCCATGTCTCATCACCACCATCACCACCGCGCCCCCACCTCCGCCGCCCGCATCCTTACCGCCTTTCTGCTCAATCTCCTCTTCGCGGTATTCGAGCTGATCGGCGGCATCCTGACGGGCAGCGTGGCCATCCTGTCCGATTCTCTCCACGATCTTGGCGACGCGGCGGGGATCGGCTGCTCCTACCTACTGGAGCGCAAGAGCCGCAAGCAGCCCGACGCTACCCACACCTACGGCTACGCCCGCTACTCGGTGCTGGGAGGGCTGATCACCACGGTGATTCTGCTGGCAGGCTCCTGTATCGTCATCTACAACGCCATCCTGCGGCTGCTGAACCCCGCCCCCATTGACTACGGCGGTATGCTGATCTTCGCCGTGGTGGGTGTGGCGGTCAACCTCGCCGCCGCTCTTTTCACCCGCCGCGGGGACTCCCTCAACCAGCGGGCAGTGAACCTCCATCTGCTGGAGGACGTGCTGGGCTGGGTCGTGGTGCTGGTGGGGGCTGTGGTCATGCGCTTCACCGACTGGGTCTTTCTCGACCCCCTCATGTCCATAGGCGTGGCGGTCTTTATCCTCATCCACGCCGTGGGAAATCTCAAGGAGATACTGGATCTGTTCCTGGAAAAAACCCCCGACGGGATCTCGGTGGAGGAGCTGACCACCCACCTCACCGCCCTTGCAGGGGTGGTGAGTATTCATCACGTCCATATCCGCAGTCTGGACGGAAGCCGCCACTACGCCACCCTTCACGCCGTGGCAGAGGGAGACCCCGCCGCCGTCAAGGCCGCCATCCGCGGGGAGCTTGCCGAGCACGGCATCACCCACGCCACCATTGAGACCGAGACCGTGGGGGAGGAATGCGGGGAGGTGGAGTGCCGCGTGGAGGTCGCGGAGGGCGGCGGGCATCACCACCATCACCATCATCACTGAAAAAGCGACGGAGAGCCGCCGAACGATCTCGGCAAAGGCTCTCCGTCCTTTTTTATTTATGGGAGCTTCTCCTCCGCCACGGGGGCGAATACCGCCTTGACCCGCTCCACGTAAGTCGCGAAGCACGGTCTTTTTCACAGAAAACTCACCCAATGATGGTTCAAAACTCAAGGAATGTTTTCAAAAGCCCTTTACAAAAATCGAAATTTGTGCTATAATAAAATGAATACGAATTTCCAAGCAGAAAAAAGAAAAACATGTTGAAGCACAGAGGTACAGTATGAAGACAACGAGAACATTCAGCTCCGTAGAATATCAGGGTAGCTTTCGTGACTATCAGCGGCACTTCCTTCGGCGAATGGAGGAGCGGCTGGACGAGAGCAAGATCAATCTGATCACCCCTCCCGGAAGCGGTAAGGTCGCCCTCGGTCTGGAGATCATCAGACGCATGGGGTCGCCCTGTCTGATTCTGTCATCCACCACCACCGCGCGGAAGCACTGGGGCGAGAACTTTATCTCCCTGTTCCTTCCTGAAGCCGAACGGAAGCACGCGGCGGATTACGTTTCCTACCGTCTGGAGGAGCCCGCGTTGATCACGTCCGTGACCTATCACGATCTGAGCGAGGCCTTCTCGGCTCAGCAGACCCGCGAGGAAGCAGAGCGCAAGGCCGCCGAGGATGCGGAGCGCGCGGGAGAAGAATATATACCGAAGGACGACGAGGGGCTGAACATCATCCATCTGATTCAAAACCATAACATCACCACCATACTTCTGGATGAAGCCCACCACCTGAGCGACCGTTGGTTGACCGCGCTGGAGACCTTTCTGGGCGTCCTTGGCGGCGAGATCCGCGTGCTCTCCATGACCGCTACCCCGCCCTACGATCTTTCGGTGGAATCCTGGAACCGTTACGTCACCCTCTGCGGGGAATTCACCGACGAGATCTGCGTCCCCGAGCTGGTCAAGGGTCGGGCCCTCTGCCCCCATCAGGATCTGATCTATTTCAATTATCCCACCGAGAGCGAGTCCGAGGGTATCCGCGGCCACCGTCTCCGCGTGGATCAGGCTATTCTGGAGGCCTCCAAGCTGGGCTTCATGTCCGAGCTGAACCGGAGGCTGACCAAGATCCATAACAAGCGCGCCGAATACCTGTACAGCCACCGTTCCTCGGTCGTCGCCCTGTTCACCCTCCTGCATGAGTACGGTCATCAGGTCAACGTCAAGCTGTACCGCCACCTGACAGGACGAACCTCGGTAGCGCCCCTGTCTCTGGCCGTCGCTCAGGAAGCCTTCTATTTCCTTCTGGAGAGCCAGACCATTCTCCATGACCATGAGAAGGATCAACTCATGAATCTGTTCTCCCGATACCGTGTCGCGGAGCATGACCGCGTCCAGCTTGTCACCACCGACAAGATCCGCCGAACCATCCGTTCCTCCGCGGGTAAGCTCGCGGGGATCGCCGACATCACCGAGCGGGAGTCCGCCGCCTTGGGCGACCGTCTCCGCGAGGCCGTGCTGGTGGATTTCGGCGGTCTGGAGGAATTCAGCGGCTTCGGAACCGATGAGGTAAAGCAGCACGTCACCATGGCCTCCATCCTGTCTGTTCTTCTGGAAAAGACCTCGGTCGCCGACGTGGGATGCCTGTTCCGCAATACCGTCGTTCTCCCCGTCAGCGCGGAGGAATCCTTGAAGCGGCAGGAGCTTGACTTCTCCGCCAACCCCGTTCCCCATTCGGAGTTCGCCTATTACACGTTCCCCAACCGAGCCAAGGCCGTCATGGCCGTGACCGACCTGTTCCGCTCGGGTGAGATCCGCGTGCTGGTGAGCTCCGCGGAGGATCTGTGCGAGGGCTGGGACAACACCTTTGTCAACACCCTGATCCTGACCGCCTGCGGTAACTCCCTGACCGAAGCCATCCACATCCGCGGCCGTGTCATCCATGCCTGTGAGCAGGATCCCCTCAAGGCCGCCCACATCTGGCATCTGGTCACTATTGAGAGAAATTACGATCTCAAGCAATATCCCGAAATGAGACTCGCCTCCCGTCAGACCGACGCGGATTCCGACATAACCTCGGTGGACTACCGTATGCTCTGCCGTCGGTTTGAGTGCTTCATCGGCCCCAATACCAGATCGGGCGAGCTGGAAAACGGCGTTGAGCGACTGAATGCCGTAAAGCCTCCCTTCAACGAGGAGGGCTTCAAGAGGATCAACCAAGCCATGACCGACAACACCGCCAAGCGCGCCGAGCTGGGCGGCGTGTGGGACGAGGCCATGCGCGAGAATACCCGTCCCGTGTCCGAGGTTCGGATCCCCGAGCGCGCCAAGGTTCCCGTCATGACCGCCGCGAACGTCTTTCTCCTGATTCTGGCGGCCGCCTGTATGATCGTGGGTCTCTCCCGGCTTCCCACCCTCATCGTCTTCGCCTATCTGGCGTTCCTGATGACCCCCGAGATCTCCTGGCTTGTGGTGCTCCTCCTGCTCGCAGATATTTGCGCCATCATCTGGGGTATTGTATTCCTGGTCTATATGCTCCCGCTCCTCCTCAACCACCTGTTCGCCACCGCCTCCATACGCGCCATGTGCAAGGCTCTGATGAAGGCCATGAAGGAGCTGGGTCTGGTGAGCAAGGAGGCCGAGCTGGTCATTGAGCCCATGAAGAAGCGCAAGAGCCTGCGGGTCTATCTGGATAGCTGCAGCCATTCCGAGCAGATCGAATTCCAGAAGGCCGTCGCCGAGATGTACGCCCCCATCGACACGCCCCGCTACATCATGGTGCGCGCGGGCTGGTTCAACCGCCTCCTGTGGAAGTGGTCCTTCGCCTGCCCCTCCGTCATCGGCAGAACCGACATTTCGGTCAAGGTCTTTGCCAAGCACATGCGTATGTCCATGGGTCCCATGAAATTCCAGTATACCCGCAGAGAGCTGGGGCGCAGGTATCTGATGAACGCCCAGAACCACTCCTACGTCAACGAGCACGGCGTGACCTGCGAAAAGAGACTCCATCTCCTCAAGCGCGACCGAGCCTGAAAAAACAACCCCGCCGAGGATAGCCCAAGGCGGGGTTTTGTGATGAGCGAGCGATCATTTTTCGGGATCCAGGTACTTCCACATACCGATGAAGTAATTGACTCCCGACCAGACGGTGAAGAGCAGGGTCAGCCCGCCCGTCAGGTAGGACAGGGGAACGTTCTCCACCCACCATACGGGCAGAAGCTTGCCGAGGGCGGGAATGGCGTACAGAGCGGGCTCAATGAACACGGTGCTGATGAAAACAATCTGCATGACGGTCTTGATCTTCCCCAGCATATTGGCGGCGACCACAGCCCCCGAGGAGCTAGAGGCCACCAGACGCAGAGCCGATACGCCCAGCTCGCGAAAAACCACCACCAGAAGCACCAGCGTAAAGAACAGGCAGGTGGCATCCAAACGGGCGCGGTACACAATGACGGTCAGCGCGCCGATGACCATGAACTTGTCGGCCAAGGGATCCATGAGCTTGCCGAAATCCGTGATCAGACCGTACTTGCGGGCGATCTTACCGTCCAGCATATCGGTGAAGGAGGCCACGATGAAGATGGCCACACCGATGAGACCGCTGACAATGGGATTCAGCACCGAAGCGGGGAGCATCATGACCGCGATGAATACGGGGACGAGCATGATGCGCAGGACGGTCAGCTTATTGGGTAGGTTCATGCCTTTTTTCTTTTGGTTAGACATGGAAAAGCACCTCTTTCAGACGTATTTCGGTCACGCTACCGGAATTAGTATACTCTTTTTTATGAAAATTCTTTGAAGTTTTGAAGCTTTCTTTCAAGAAAGTTTCCAACGGGGGTAGCGAAGCGACACCGCGATCGTGAATGGCCGCCGGTGGCGGGCAGAGTCGCGGTGTGACCGAGCCGCCGCGAGACCGAGGGCAGAGCCCCTCGTTCTTCAGGCGTTCTCGGGCTTCATGGCGAAGCCGTACACGTCGTAGTCCACTACCTCGCGCACCTTGACCTTCACCATAGAGCCGGGGGCTATGCGCTCCTCGCCGTTATAGCGGAAAAAGACCTTACCGTCAATGTCGGGAGCGTCCTCGCTTGAGCGGCCGTAGTAGCACTCGTTGACGGGATCGTAGGCCTCGCACAGTACCGTAATGACCGAGCCGATACGGGACTCGTTGCGGGCGGTGTTGATGTTCATCTGGGTGCGCATGAGAATGTCCATGCGATCCTGCTTGACCTGCTCGTCGATCTGATCGGGGAAATCGTAGGCGGGAGTCCCCTCCTCGCGGGAGTAGGTAAAGACACCCGCGTGCTCAAACCTCTGCTCGGTGATGAACTCGGCCAGCTCGCCGAAATCCTCCTCGGTCTCCCCGGGGAAGCCCACGATGAAGGTGGTGCGGATGACCATGCCCTCCACGGTACGGAGCTTCTTCAACACCTCGCGGATGGTCTGACCGTCGCCGTGGCGGTTCATGGTCTTCAGCATACGGTCGCTGATGTGCTGGAGGGGGAGGTCGATGTACTTGAGGAGGCGGGGATTGGTCTTGAACTCCTCGATGAGCTCGTCGGTGATCTTGTCGGGGTAACAGTAGAGGACACGAATCCACGGAATTTTGGTCTCCTCGGTGATCTTATGGATCAGCTCGGCTAAGGCGTAGCGGCCGTAGAGATCCTTACCGTAACGGGTGGTATCCTGGGCCACCAGAGTCAGCTCCTTGATGCCCAGCGCGTCCATATCGCGAGCCTCGGCGAGCACGTCCTCCATGGGACGGGAGCGGAATCTGCCGCGGATGGAGGGAATGGCGCAGTAGGTGCAGCGGTTGTCGCAACCCTCGGCGATCTTGAGGTATGCGGCGTAGTCGGGGGTAGTCAGCACGCGGTCGCCCCCCAGACGGACGGTATTCTTGTCCTCGAAGGAGCGGTACTTCTGCTCCGCGGGGAGGTTTTTCTTCTTGCTCTGCTGTTCCACCGCCTGAATAGCCTCCACGATGTTGTGGATGCTCCCCACTCCGAGAAGGGCATCCACCTCGGGCAGCTCCTCGAGGATCTGCTCGCGGTAACGCTCGGCAAGACAGCCCGTGACGATGATACCCTTCAGGGAGCGGTTCTCCTTGAGCCACGCCTCGTCCAGAATGTTGTCGATGGCCTCCTGCTTGGCGCTCTCGATGAAAGCACAGGTATTGATGATGATGATGTCCGCGTCGATATCCTCCGAGGTGAGCTCGTAGCCCGCGGCCACCACCTCGTGGAGCATGACCTCGGTATCGAGCTGGTTCTTGGGACAGCCGAGGGAGATGAATCCGATCTTCATGTATGAATTCCTTTCCTTTGGGAAAATGCCTATTACTTCAACGTATATCATACCACAAAAGCCGTGAAATGTCAAGGTCGCGGGGAAAACTTTCGCGCAGGAAGGTCAAGGATGGGAAAAACCGAAAAAGCGCGCAAAAAAACCGCCGCGAAAGAACGGAGCGCGCATAAAACTTCTTGACATGCCAAAAAATATGTGTTATAATGCCCACAGGAGATAAGGCCTTGTTGCCTTTCCAATATGATTTCGGAGGAAAATGTTATGAACAAGTACGCAGGAACCCAGACCGAAAAGAATCTGGAGGCCGCCTTCGCGGGTGAGTCTCAGGCTCGCAACAAGTACACCTACTTCGCGTCGGTCGCCAAGAAGGAGGGCTACGAGCAGATCTCGGCTCTGTTCCTCAAGACCGCCGACAACGAGAAGGAGCACGCCAAGATGTGGTTCAAGGAGCTGGGAGGCATCGGTGACACCGCCGCCAACCTGCTGGCCGCCGCCGAGGGCGAGAACTACGAGTGGACCGATATGTACGAGGGCTTCGCCAAGACCGCCGAGGAGGAGGGCTTCACCGCCCTGGCCGCCAAGTTCCGTCTGGTCGCCGCAGTGGAGAAGGCTCACGAGGAGCGTTACCGCGCCCTGCTCTCCAACGTGGAGACCGCCGCCGTCTTTGAGAAGAGCGAGGTCAAGGTATGGGAGTGCCGCAACTGCGGTCATCTGGTGGTAGGCACCAAGGCCCCTCAGGTCTGCCCCACCTGCGCCCATCCCCAAGCCTACTTCGAGGTTCACGCCGAGAACTACTGATTCTGACCGTGCCTGTAAAGGCGAGGACTGCCCGATGGGGCAGTCCTCTTTGGTTTACAGACAGCAGCGGATCACACAGTCCCCACCACCACCAAGGTGCTCACCCCGGGCACCACCGTCCAGGCCCCGGTAACGGGATTCTGGGAATAGGTGGCGGCGGGAACCGTAATGTTGGCGGGAATGGTGGCGAAAGCACCCGTGGTCTCGTCGTAGGTGTACTGCGCGCCCTCGGTCCAGATCGCGCCGTTGAAGGTCACGGTCAGATCCGACAGGATGGGGTCAAAGGTGTCCGTGACCACAGCGTCATCGGTTGCCACCACGGGGGTGTTGCCGAAGTTCTGGATCACGAAGGTGTAGGTCAGGCGGTCCCCCTCGGACACCGTGGTGGGATTCAGGGACTTGGCAATGGTCAGGAATGCTTCGGTGGCGGCGTTCACCGTCTCGGTGGCGGTGATGGGCGTGGGGATCCCCGCTCCCGTGACGGTGGCGGTGTTGGTAACAGAGCCGCCCGCGGCGGGGGAGGCAAACTCATTGGCGCGTGCCTGATACACAAGGAACGCGTTACTGTTTGCGGGAACCGTGATTCCCGTGATGGTCAGAGGATTGGTGTCACTGATGACGGGAGTCCCCTGTCTCGCGCCGTTCAGGTAGTAGCTGAGGGAGCCCTCCACGTAGTCCAGAGGCACCAGAAGGGATCCGCCCTGCACGTACCCGCCCAGATTGTCGGTGACGGTCAGGTCGGTCAGAGGGGTGGAGCCCCCGTTGACCAGACTGACAACGTAGGTCAGCACCTCGTCGGTGGTGTAGCTGTCCGTGACCGAGTATTTGGTGACTGAAATGGCTTGCTGAAGCTCTCCCGTCACCACGTTGGACGTGGTCACGTTGTCGCCGTAGGTCAGAGTGGCCTGATTCTGAAAGGTTGCCATGAAAAAACCTCCTGTTTCGTAATAGTGGAAGCGCGCGCGCTCCACTACCATTCTATGCAACCTTCGAAGGAAAGTGACATCCTTCGACATCCCCCGCCGAGGGATTTCGCATCGTCACACCGACCTCTCTTATCCGCCTGAGCGAGTCTCCGCGGTCTTTTTCTCGCTCTCTTATTTCAACTCCACCACGGTCACGCCACCGTCGCCCTCCCCGTACTTGCCGATACGGAAGGACGCGATACGCTTGTCTCCGCGCAAAAACTTCCACAGAGCGTTCTTGAGCGCCCCCGTTCCCTTGCCGTGGATGAGGTGCACCGACTGCATATTGTACATAATGGCG
>JAZNUO010000043.1:0-2212 GCA_045592305.1 Eubacteriales bacterium
CCACATTGAGAGTGTGGTTTGTATCACAAGGAGCCAGTCATGACACTATTCAAAAAGCCCTGCAATAATTGTAAAGCCATGAAAACGGTAAAGTCGTTTCAGACCACCCAAGAGTTTTTTGCCATACATAATGAGATGAAGGCATTGTTGGCCAGCGAGAGATACGAATTTCAACTCAGGAAGGCAAAAAGATGAAGAAGAAAAAAAGCAGTATTCCTATAATTATGCTCATAGCAATGCTTATAAGTGTGCTCGGGACGCTTTTATGTGGATATGCGTATTTGCAGACAACAGGTATATTGGCGATGTACATGTGTATTATTTTCGGAACGGTTGCGGTTCATTTTTTAATCATGCATATTTCTGCGCCTATCGTCTTTTTGATCTTTAAAAAGCGATTCAATTATGATTCTTTTTGGTTTATTCCAAAAAGGTTCGAAAAAGATTTGTATGAAATCCTAAAAGTAAAAAAGTGGAAAACAAAAGTCCCTTCATACGACAGCGATGAATACTCGCTAAAAATTCACACCGCAGAAGATGTAATAATGAATATGTGCCATGCAGAAGTAGTTCATGAAGTCATTTTCGTTGCAAGCTATTTACCAATAATGGGGGGATTCGTTATATCGCATTGGGGCGTGCTTATATTGACCTCATTTGTTTTAAGCGGTTGTCATTTAGTGTTCATAGTGATTCAAAGATATAATCGACCGAGAGTTGTGCGCTTATATGAAAGACATAGGCTTCGACAAGCTTCAATACAGTAAGAGATCTCTTCAAAAAGAAAGGAACAAAACCCATGTCCCCCTTCCTCATAGCCATCATCCTCTTCGCCATCACCTACGTCCTCCTCTTCACCCTGCCCAAGGCGCGGTCCTACATAGCCCTCTGCTCGGCGGTGATCTTTTCGGTGTGGCTGACCTTCTTCTGCTCTGATCCTGATATTCATTTCGATCTCGGGACCGTCGTGGGCGCCATCGACTTCAACATCCTCATGATGATCGCGGGCACCATGGGTATCGTGACTCTGTTCATTGAGTCCAGAATGCCCATGCGCATCGCCGACGTCATGCTGTCCAAGTTTGGGAACGTCAAGATGGCCATTGTAGCCATGGCGGTGCTGGCGGGTCTGGTCTCCGCCTTTGTGGACAACGTGGCAACCGTGCTCATGATCGCTCCCATCGCCCTGGCGGTGTGCAAGAAGCAGAATATGTCCCCCGTCCCCGCCATCGTCTCCATCGCGGTCTCGTCGAATTTGCAGGGCGCGGCGACTTTGGTGGGCGACACCACCTCCATCCTGCTGGGCGGCTACGCCGACATGAACTTCTTTGACTTCTTCTGGTTTTGCGGTCGTCCCGGTATCTTCTGGGCGGTGGAGCTGGGCGCGGCTCTGACCGTTTTGATCCTGCTCTTCCTCTTCCGTAAGGAGACCAGCCCTCTGACCCTGACCGACAAGACCGAGGTCAAAGACTTTGTTCCCTCCTACCTCATGGTAGGCGTGGTGGCGGCGCTGATCCTCGCCTCCTTCATCCCCCAGCCCGCGGGCGGCGCACTTCTGACTCTGTACAACCTCCGCAACGGTATCATCTGCATGGTGCTTTTGGTGGTAGGCATCGTGGTCAATCTCTGCCGTACAAAGAGCTTTGCGTCCACCAAGAACGTCTTGAAGGAGATGGACTACCAGACCCTGCTCCTGCTGGCTTCCCTCTTCGTGGTCATTCAGGGCATTACCTCGGCGGGGGTCATCGACAAGCTGGCCGAGCTTTTGGTGAGCCTCGGCGGCGGCAATCTGTTCCTCATGTACACCGTCATCGTCTTCGCCTCGGTGCTGATCTCGGCGGTGGTGGACAACATCCCCTACGTGCTGACCATGCTCCCCGTGGTGACGGGGGTGGCCCAGGCCATGGGGGTGGAGCCTTACGTGCTGTACTTCGGTCTCTTGGTGGGTGCGACCCTGGGCGGAAACATCACCCCCATCGGTGCCAGCGCGAATATCACGGGTATCGGTATCCTCCGCAAGGAGGGCTACGAGGTCAAGGCCAAGGACTTTATGAAGATCAGTGTGCCCTTTACCTTGACGGCGGTGCTTTCTGGATATTTGTTTATTTGGGTTTTCTGGGGGCTTCTGTGATTCGCGTCCGAAGGGCATATCTCGCCCGCGGGGCAGTACCCCACAAAATCGCTACCCTGAAGTAATTGCGATATGCCCTAC
>JAZNUO010000044.1:0-2323 GCA_045592305.1 Eubacteriales bacterium
CTCAAAGGGAAGATCGGCAGGGGTCGGTATGTTCTTGGGTTCACTCATAGGAAGTGACCTCCTTGATTCTTGATTGGTTTTCAAATTTGGGTTTATCGCTGAGCTCCGCTCAGCAGAGAGATACGAGATACGCGCCGAGCACGCCTGAGCAAAGCTCGGCCGATACAAGATACAAGATATAGAAATGGAAGTCGCCGTAAGGGTTTTTACATATCTTGTATCTCGTATCTTGTATCTTGTATCTTACCTCTAAACCGCAATTCGTGGTCTCATTCCCGTCCTTCCCCCACGACCTCCTCCACCCTCACGCGGGCGGAGCCATCGGAAAAGCGCAGGCTGACCCGCTCGCCCGCCTTCAGTTCGGCGGCGGCAGGGATGACGGTTCCCTCCTCGGTCTGCACCAAGGCGTAGCCGCGGCTCAACACGGCCAGAGGATTCAGCGCCCCCAGAGAGGCAGTCACCCGCTCCATGGAACGGCGCTTGCCCTCGAGATGGCGGGACACCGACAGGTTCAGCCGCTTTTCCAGAGCCGTGACCGACTCGCGGCGCAGGCGGTAGACCCCCTCGGGGGAGGTCAGCACACGGGCGGTGGACAGGCGATCCAGTTGGGTTCTGTACCGCCTCAGTCTCGCGGTCTGGGCAGTGGACAGGCGGGCGGTGAAGGACTGCACCTGACGGGTAAGCTCCTCCTTGTCGGGCAAGGATAATTCGGCGGCGGCCGAGGGGGTTGCGGCGCGAAGATCGGCTACGAAATCGCAGACGGTGAAGTCCACCTCATGCCCCACGGCGGAGACCACGGGGATCTCGGAGGCGGCCACGGCTCTCGCCAGCCGCTCGTCATTGAAGCCCCACAGATCCTCGGCGGAGCCTCCTCCGCGACCGATGATGATGAGGTCCACCCCCTGCTCGGGGTCATCCTTCACGGCGTTGAAGTATTGGATGCCCCCGCGAAGGTAGGCGGGCGCCTCCGCCCCCTGAACCAACGAGGGGAATATGAGAATTTCGGTTGATGGACAACGCTTTTTCGCCACTCGGATAATATCGTGGACAGCCGCTCCCGAGGGGGATGTGACCACACCGATGCGCCTCGGATGCGTGGGCAGAGGCCGTTTGCGGGCGGGGTCGAAGAGTCCTTCCGCGCCTAATTTCGCTTTCAGTTGCTCGAAAGCCACCGCCAACGCTCCCGCGCCGTCGGGGATCATGCGATCCGCGATGAACTGGTACTGCCCGCGCGGGGGATAGGCCGACACCCGACCGTGAGCCAGCACCTTCATGCCGTTCTCGGGCTCGAACTCCATCCGCATCACAGACCCCTTGAACATGACCGCGCTGACCACGCTGTCGGAATCCTTGAGGGAAAAGTAGAGATGACCCGAGGCATAGAGCTTGGCTCCCGAGATCTCGCCCTGTACCCATACGTCATTGAGGTTGGGGTTGCCCTCCAGGAGCATCTTGATATACTCGTTGAGCTGTCCGACGCTGAAAGCGTCAACGCTGAAGGCGTCGGGGCGGTTGGTGTGCTCCATAGGGGCTCCTTTCTGAGGGAATAGGTAAGCGTGAAAAGTGAGGAGGTACGAAACCCTACGGGTTTCGAAAAACGGATTGTATTGTATGGGCAAAAGGGACAAAGGTAAGTAGGTTCTCGGTAAAGACCTACTTGGACGCCATGGCGGTGAGGATGGCGGTTCCCGCGGCGTTGTCGGCGGAGAAGGCAGGCTCGGAGAAGTAGGTTCTCCATCCCGCTCCCCTCGTGAGGATAGGGCGGATGAACTTATTGCTCATGACCCCGCCCGCGTAGACCACGGGGAGGGGCCTCTCGCCCCGCTCGGCGCGCATGGCTTGGAGCTGGTCGGTCATTTTCCGCAGGGATTTGGCGACGGTAGTCAGGACGTAGGCGCTGACGAGGGGGGCGTTTGCCGTCTTTTTCCAGAGAGCGGCGGCTTGGTTCTCCAGCCCCGACAGGTGGCAGACGCCGTCCCTCACCGAGGTCTTGATCTGGGGCAGGGGGTCGGTGTTCCGTACCGCCAGCTCCTCCAAGGCCTTACCGCAGGGGAAATCCAACCCCATCATGACGCCTACGCGGTCGATGACCTGCCCTGCGTGGAGATCAGCACCGTATCCCACGATCTCCACGTCAAAGCCCCCCTCGCAGGGGTGGGCGACCACGGCCTCGGTGGTGCCTCCCGACACGTGGAAGGCGAGGAAATCGTCGGTGAGGAGCGTGCCCTCGGACAGCGCGCCCGAGGAGTAGAGGGCGGCCATGATATGTCCGCTCTGGTGGGAGAATCGGTGCATCTCCGTGCCGCTTCCCGCCGCGAAGGAC
>JAZNUO010000045.1:0-8536 GCA_045592305.1 Eubacteriales bacterium
CAGTTCCTACCAATGAATTTATTAACGTTACCGTTGACGGTGTTGCAAACATCAAGATATCGTCCGATCCCGTGCTTCTTGAGCGCGCGGCAGAGGCGCTGCTTGGTAAGACAAGACTTGAGATGGTTACTCTCGTCACCCAGGTGCTTGAGGGTAATATGCGTGAGATCGTCGGCTCGGTAGGCCTAAAGGAGATGGTTCAGGACCGTCAGGGCGTTGCAAAGAAGATCACCGAAAACGTAGTTCCCGATATGGAGAAGCTGGGTATCGAGGTGGTTAACTTCAACATCCAGAACTTCAAGGACGGCGCGGGTACCATCGAGAACATGGGTATCGATAACGTGGAGCAGATCCGCAAGGCCGCCCAGATCGCCAAGGCCGAGGCCGCCCGCGATATCGCCATCGCCGAGGCCAACGCCCGCGAGTCCGCCAACAAGGTCGCTGTGGAGGCCAACCAGCGCATCGCCGAGCAGAACACCACTCTGGCCATCCGCGAGGCCGAGCTGAAGAAGGACGCCGACATCAAGAAGGCAGAGGCCGACGCCGCTTACGATATTCAGAAGCAGGAGCAGAGAAAGACCATCGAAGTCACCTCTGCCAACGCCGATATCGCCCGCCGCGAGAAGGAAGCCGAGCTCTTCGAGAAGGAGATCGCCCTGCAGGAGAAGAAGCTGGACGCAGAGATCAAGAAGAAGGCCGACGCCCTCAAGTACGAGGCAGAGAAGAAGGCCGAGGCCGACCTCATCCGCCGTCAGAAGGAGTCCGAGGCAAAGCGTTACGAGCAGGAGCAGGAGGCTCTTGCCCGCATGAAGGCCGCCGAGGCCGAGAAGTACGAGCAGGAGCGTCAGGCTGAGGCCAAGCGCGCTCTGGCAGAGGCCGAGGCCTTCGCCAAGATGAAGGAGGCAGAGGGTATCCGCGCCGTGGGTCTTGCCGAGGCAGAGGCCATTGAGAAGAAGGCCGAGGCTCAGAAGAAGATGGGCGAGGCCTCCGTGCTGGAGATGTACCTCACCGCCCTGCCCGAGGTGGTCAAGAACGCCGCCGCTCCTCTGGCCCAGACCGACAAGATCGTCATGTACGGCGACGGCAACTCCACCAAGATGCTGCGCGATGTCATGAACTCCTCCAACCAGATCATGGAGGGTCTCTCCGAGGCCACGGGTCTGGACGTCAAGAGCATGATCTCGGGCTTCATGGGTGGCAAGGCCCCTGCCGCCACCGAGGAGAAGAAGTAACCTCTCCTACATAGGCAGGGGCCCTGCCCCTCCACCCCGCTCAAGGAACTTTTTCAAAAGTTCCTTGAGAATCTTCAAAATCTTCAAAGCAATGGCTTTTCAGCTTTGTCATAACCTCTCACTTGTATACCCTATATTCACGCACAGAGGGGTTCTGCATTCTGGGTATGTTCACCTGGGGTATCTTTATCTGGTACGCCCAGTACCTGGTCATGCGGGCCACCAACGATCTGGCCACCGACTACAACAGCAAGCATTACGCGGACGTGTTCACCGCGGCTGAAAAATCCCATGAAAATTGAAAAAACCCCCGAGGGCTTCACCCTCCGTCACGCCCCCTCCGAGGCCGTGGTCTCCTCCATCGTCCTTATCGTCGCCACCCTCGCCCTGATCCTCACCCTCTCGGACCCCTCCCGCTACCTCCCCGAGACCCTCCTCATGCTGGCGGGCTGCGCCCTCCTCTACGCGGCGGGCATCAAGGCCATTATCCGTGAGCGGCGGTGCCGTCTCACCGTCACGGGGGAGGGCATCCGCGTCCGCAACAGGCGGGCGGGGGAGCAGGAGCTGCTCCGCTGGGAGGACGTGAAGGACTGGGGCACCGCCGTGGTGCTCCATAAGGGTCGGTACAGCCTCTACCACCCCCGCGTGTTGCTTTTCTTTTCCTCCATCCCCCACGCTACCGCCGAGGACGCCTCTACCTGCCCCCATATCATAGAGCTGGTGAAGTTCGACCGCGAGGCGCTGGAGGAGTCGGGTGTCCTTCCTTACTGCCGCGAGCGCCTGACCGCCGCCCAAGGGGACAACGCCCCCGCCGAGCGGGATCAATGGCTGACGGCAGGACACGGGTAAAGATACGAAGATAGAAAGATACGAGATACAAGATAAAGAACGGGCGATGCCGTAAGGTTTTGCATATCTTGTATCTCGTTTCTTTGTATCTCACCGCTAAACCGCAATTTGAAGCCCGACTGAATCCTTACGCGCAAAATTCCCCCTCCTACCGAAATACGGTTGACAAACCCGAGAAAAAGATGTATAATGATTGTGTATGCCCACATAATCCACCCACAACAGGAGAAAACATATATGCCCGAGCTTCTCTCCCCCGCCGGCAACCCCGAAAAGCTCCGCGCCGCCCTTGCCTACGGCGCAGATGCCGTCTATCTGGCGGGACAGCAATTCGGTATGCGCTCTCAGGCAGGCAACTTCACCGTCCCCCAGCTCTACGAGGCGGTGGAGCTCGCCCACAGCATGGGGAAAAAGGTCTACCTGACCCTCAACACCATGCCCCGCACCCACGAATACCCCTACTTATACAAGTTCCTCGACGATCTCCGCGGCTGTAAGCTGGATGCCTTTATCGTCGCCGACCTCGGCGTTATGGCCACGGTGCAGGAGATGCTCCCTGATATGGAGATCCACATCTCCACCCAAGCCAGCATCATCTCCCCCGCCGCCGCCTGCGCCTACGCCCGCATGGGTGCCCGCCGACTGGTGCTGGCGAGAGAGCTCCAGTTCCACGAGATCAAGGCCATCAAGGAAGCCCTCCCCCGTGATATTGAGCTGGAGGCCTTCATCCACGGCTCCATGTGCGTGTCCTACAGCGGCCGCTGCCTGCTGGCCAACCTCATGACCGACGGCCGCGACGGCAACCGCGGCACCTGCTCCCAGCCCTGCCGCTGGCACTACACCATCTACGAGGAAAAGCGTCCCCACTTCCCCATCCCCGTGGAGCAGACCGAGCTGGGCACCTTCTTCATGTCCTCCCGCGATATGTGCATGATCGAGCACATTCCCGAGCTCATGGAGAGCGGCATTGACTCCTTCAAGATCGAGGGGCGCATGAAATCCGCCTACTACACCGCCGTAGTCACCAACACCTACCGCATAGCCATGGATGCCTACACCCGTGACCCCGCGGGCTACAGGTTTGATCCCGCATGGATGCAGGAGCTGGACAGCGTCTCCCACCGCGAGTACGCCACGGGCTTCTATCTGGACGATCCCATGAAGGAAAACCAACTGGTGCAAGGCGGTCACTACATCGGCGAGAAGGCCTACTACGGCACCGCCCTGGAGACCGATTCCCCCGAGGCGCAGGCGGAATTACAGGCAATACTGGACATGAAGGTCGCTTACGAGACTCCCGACGGCCGCCTCTACCGCTTCATGGAAAAGAACAAGGTTCGCGCCGCCGACGCCGCCGAGATCATCTCCCCCGGCAAGACGGGCAAGTTCTTCTACGTGGGCGAGCTCTACGATACCCTTGGCCGCATCCGCGCCAACATCCCCCATCCCCAGATGATCTTCTGGGCAAGAGTGCCCTTCGCAGTCGTCCCCGGGGATATTATGCGGGTGGGGACGAAGCGGGACGTTTAAGGCGAGGAGATTACGCATAGGATTGTGAGGGGCTTCAAATTGCGGTTTGTCGGGCAGGGGTTTCACCCCTGCGCCCCACCAAAGAACTTTTTGAAAAAAGTTCTTTGGAATCTCAAAAACTTTAAAAAAAGCATTGATAAATAATACTTTTTTAAAGTTCTTGAAGGGAGTCCGGAGGGAAACCCCGAGCAAAGCGAGGAGGCTTTCAAGAAGTTTCCCTTTGGCGTTCCCCTCGCCCCTCCCCGACAAACCCAAATTTGAAATATTGGCTGAATAGTTACACCCAAATTTGAAACCAAAGCAAAAGCGGACTCAGACGAGCCCGCTTGGTGTTTTTTTGTGGGCATAAGCCGAGCTTACGCCTCTTCCTTGCCGAGAGCCTGCTCCAGCCAGATCAGGCCGTAGCCGAAGGCCTCGTAGAGACCGTTCTTCTCGCCCTGACGGATGATCTTGTTCTGATCCTCGGTCTCCACGACCTGAACTAAGATCTTATCGGGAACCGTAACCCCTCCCTCGGTCTTGTAGCTGAAGATCTCCATAATGAGAATATATTTTTCGGTCATATCCCCATAGCAAATGGTATCACCCTCGCGAACCAGAGGACGGTCCTTATACATCAGGTACTTGCCCTCAACCAGAGGGGCACCTGTCAAATTCAATGCTTCGGCGCTCATATCGATTCCTCCTTGACAAATATGAATTCTATATCACGGTATAGTATACCACATCTTTTCAGGGTTGTCAAGGGCGGAGGGGGATAATTTTCAAATTTGGGTTTGTCGTGCAGGGGCTCTGCCCCTGCACCCCGTCAAAGAACCTTTTGGAAACATCCTCGCTCCGCTCGGGGCAAATTTGCCTTTGGCAAATATTGCGAGGTTCTTTGGAATCTCCAAAAATCTTAAAAATCATTCTTGTACCATACTTTTTTGAAGGTTCTTGAAGGGAGTCCAGAGGGAAACTTCTTGCAAGAAGATTCCCTCTGGCGTTCTCCTCGCCTCCCCTATAAACCCCATTTTATTCGCAAAAGTTCTTGACAATCCGCCCATTTCGTTGTACAATAAGAGCAACGAAACCAACCCGAAAGGAATCTTTATTATGGACTGCTTATTCTGCAAGATCATCGCGGGAGACATCCCCTCCGCCAAGGTGTACGAGGACGACATGGTCTACGCCTTCCGCGACATCGCCCCCATGGCTCCCACCCACATCCTCATTGTCCCCAAGGCCCACGTGGCCTCGGCCGACGATGTGACCGCCGAGAACAGCGGCTACGTGGCGCGCATCTTTGAGGTGATCCCGGGGATCGCCGCCGCCGAGGGGCTGACGAACGGCTACCGCGTCATCACCAACTGCGGTGAGGACGGCTGCCAGAGCGTCAAGCACCTCCACTTCCACCTGCTGGGCGGTAAGAAGCTGCCCGATCAGATGGCGTAAGCGATTAATCTGAGAAAAGGGGGGCTTCCCCCCTGTCCTCCGCAAGATGCACTCTCAAAATCTTCTGAAAAGATATTCTTTTGAAGGTTTTGGGGGCCAAGCCCCTTTTGCAAAAGGGGCTTGCGGGGGTCAGGGGCGGAGCCCCTCGTTCTTTACGCCTTGACAAACTCGGAATAGATGGCGCGGAGAGCGTCCTCGTACGCCTCGTCGTCCACACCCACGATGATGTTCAGCTCGGATGAGCCCTGATCGATGATGCGGATGTTGATGTCGGCGCGGGCGAGGGCATCGCAGACACGGGCGGAGGTACCCTTGGCCTTGACCATACCGCGACCCACCACAGCGATGAGAGCCAGCTCGTCTTCGATGAAGACGCTGTCGGGCTTGACGGCGCGGACGATGGCGTTCATGACCTTCTCGCGGCGGCCATCCAGCGTGGAGGTAGCCACCACCACACTCATGGTGTCGATGCCCGAGGGGAGATGCTCAAAGGAGATCTCGTTCTCCTCAAAGACCTCCAGCACCTTGCGGCCGAAGCCCACCTCGGAGTTCATGCTGTCCTTCTCGATGGTGATGACCGAGAAGCTCTTCTTGCCCGCCACACCCGTGATGACGTGCTCGGAATCGTAGCCCACCGAGTGGGAAACGATCATGGTGCCTTCGTCCTCGGGGCGGTTGGTGTTGCGGATGTTGATGGGAATACCCGCCGAGCGGACGGGGAACACAGCATCCTCGTGGAGGACGGTGGCACCCATGTAGGACAGCTCGCGGAGCTCGCGGTAGGTGATCTCCTTGATGACGCAGGGATTATCGATGACACGGGGATCGGCCATCATGAAGCCCGACACGTCGGTCCAGTTCTCGTAGAGATCGGCCTTAGCCGCCTTGGCCACGATGGAGCCGGTAATATCCGAGCCGCCACGGGAGAAGGTCTTGACCGTACCGTTGGGGGTGCCGCCGTAGAAGCCGGGGATGACGGCGTACTTGTGCTTCTCCAGCTCCGCCGACAGCTCGGCATTGGTCTTTTCCTCGTCCAACGTGCCGTTGTCCTTGAAGAAAATGACGTTCTCGGCATCGATGAAGTCGAAGCCCAGATATTTTGCCAGAATCAGGGCGTTGAGATACTCACCGCGGGAGGCGGCGTACCCGCGACCGGCGGCGTGGAGCATGGCGTTGCGGACGTAATCCAGCTCGCCCGTAATATCGAAATCCAGCCCCAGCTCGGCGATGATGCTGATGTAGCGGGCGCGGATCTCGTTGTAGCAGGCATCGATGGACTCCATGGAGGAGCGCGACTTGATGAGATCGTAGCAGCGGTAGAGCAGATCAGTGACCTTGGTGTCGCTCTTCTCCCGCTTGCCGGGAGCGGAGGGAACAACGTAGCGGCGGTCGGGATCGGCCTTGATGATGGCGGCTACCTGACGGAAATGCTCGGCATCGGCCAGAGAGCTTCCGCCGAATTTGACGACTTTGATGGACATGACGTGGGTCTCCTTTGGGATGGTTTCTGTGGGTGTGTAGGGGTTAACAGTTTATTCACCGTGGCGGTTGCCTGCTCCCGCAGGGGGATTGCCGGGGTGAGGATGGGCGGGACGGTCGGGACGGATGTCCTCGGGAACCTCCTCCAGCACGGCCTCGCCCTCGGTGACGTAACGCTTGGCTTGGGTGGAGAACAGCTCATAGTATCGGCCGCGCTTGGCCATGAGGGTGCGGTGATCCCCCTCCTCAATGAGCCTTCCATACTCCAGCACCGCGATCTTGGAGGCTACCGTGGCGCTGGACAGGCGGTGGGACACGAAAATGGTGGTCTTGTCGGCGCGGAGGCGGTCGAACTGATTGAAGATCTCCTGCTCGGCCATGGGGTCGAGGGAGGCGGTGGGCTCGTCCAGAATCAGCACGTCGGAATCACTGTAGAAGGCGCGGGCGATGGCCAGCTTCTGCCACTGACCGATGGAGAGCTCAATGCCCTCCTCCTCGAAGATGCGCATGAGGGGGGTGTCAAAGCCCCCGGGCAAATGCCCGATGTAGTCGGTGGCGTCGGCCTCCTCAGCGGCGCGGTGGATGTCCTCCTCCCGCAGCTCCTTGCGGACGTCACCGAAGTGGATGTTCTCGGCGACGCTGACGGCGTACTTGCCGAAGTCCTGAAAAATGATACCGTACATACTGTACAGGTCCTTCACGTCATAGGCGCGGATGTCCTCGCCGTCCAGAAGGATCACGCCCTCGGTGGGATCGTAGAGACGGGTCAGGAGCTTGAGCAGAGTGGTCTTGCCCGCTCCGTTGAGACCCACCAGAACCAGCGTCTCCCCGGGACGGATGACGAGACTTATGTCATCCAGTACCTTTCTTTCGGTACCGGGGTAGATGAAACTGACGTGGCAAAACTCAATGGTGTGAGCCTGACCGTGAGCCACCTTGAGGGGACCCTCCTCCTTGCGCTCCCCGGTAAGGACGGGAACCACGGTGGGCTCCTCCTTGAGGAAGGAGGTCAGGTTGTCGATGAACAGGGTACCCTCGTAGATGGTGGCGGAAACCCCGATGAGAGCACCCACCTGCCCCGCGATCTGACCCAGCGCGCCGGTGTACAGCGAGTAGGTACCAATCTGGTAGCCGCCCGTGACCACACGGTAGGCAAACCACGCGAAGAAGCCGCAGTTGACCACCGAGGAAACCACGGTGATGATGACGTGCCAGACGTTCTCCTTGAGGATCAGGGCGCGGATGCCCGCGAAGTAGCGGTCGAAGGTCTCGCGGTAGCGGCCAATGAAGGTGTCGGACAGGTCGAACATACGGATCTCCTTGACCATGTCCTTGTTGACCATGAGGTCGGAGTAGTAGTTCATCTGTCGGCGATCCTTGGAGCGGCGGCGCATATACTGGAAGTGCTTGCGGCGGTAGTAGAAATTGATGATGGCCGAGGGCACCGAAACCGCTACCATGACCAGTGCCGCCCACCACAGCTCAGCCGCCAGGATCACCACGAAGGAGATGAGGGTGATGACGGTGCTGACCACCGAGAAGGTGGAGGAGAGGATCTGGATGGGGCGCATACCCGCTTCGCGGTTGGCGTTCTCCAGCTTCTCGTAGAAGGCGGGGAGATCGAAGGAGCAGAGATCCAGTTCCTTTGCCTTGTTCATGATCTCCAGCTTGACGGTGCGCACCACCAGCTCTCCCGCGATACGGGTGACGGTGTTCTTGAGGGTATTCACGATGCTGGTAAGGATGTTGTAGGTGAACATGAACGCCAGGAGGAAGAATACCGTGGAGCCGAAGAAGCCCGCGAAGTCACCGTCAAAGAGACCGTACTGACTCTGTAGCTCGTTGAGCACCGCCTCGGAGATCTTGGAGCCCACCACGGGCATAACACCCTGAAAGACGGCGAAGAACAGCATGGCGAAGAGGATCCAAGGACCCGTTTTCCAGACCAGCTTGAATATGTACCCCATGCGGGTGAAGAACCCGCCCAAAAGCTCCCCGAGGTAGCGGGGTAC
>JAZNUO010000046.1:0-6979 GCA_045592305.1 Eubacteriales bacterium
ATGGGCACGCAGATCAGGCGAAAGGATCCGTAAGGAAAGTACCGTGGGTACTTTCCTTGCGTGGCGCTCTTTTGGTACTTTTCTCTCGACAGGGAGAGAAAAGTACATAGAGTCTATCACGCTGATAAACTGCAATTTACCATTTCAAAAGAAAGGAAGCCGCTCCATGGAAGTTGAAGTTTACGCCGATCTGCTTTTTCTCATCAACGCGGGTATGGACGGGCTTTGTCTGCTGCTCACGGGACGACTTCTGCACCGTCGGGTCAGGCCGTGGCGGGTGGTGATCGGAGCGATACTGGGGGGAGTCTACGCGGTGGCGGCTCTGCTTCTTCCCGATATGGGACAGGCTCTCTCCCTGCTCGCCGACGTAGGGATGTGTCTTATTATGTGCGGAGCGGTGTTCGGGGAGAAGCGAAGGGGCGGGATCAAGAGGCTCCTGTGGGCGGCGGGGGTGTATTTTCTCCTTTCTATGGCTTTGGGCGGGATCATGACCGCGCTGTACCATCTCCTCAACCGCGCGGGGTTCGCTTCCCTGCTCTCGGCGCTATCTGACGGAGGCGGGGACGGTCTCGGCTCTTGGCTGTTCCTTCTGCTGGTGCCGGTGGGCGGAGCGATATCCCTGTGGGGCGGGCGGCTGGTGAGGCGGTCGAGGGCTATGGGGGTCTGTACCGTGACGGTGGAGCTGGACGGTCGAAGGGTGACTCTGCGGGGTCTCGTGGATTCGGGGAATCTTCTCCGCGATCCCGTCGGGGGGCGGGTGGTGATCTGCGCCGAGGGGGAGGCTTTGGGGGCGATCCTGTCCCCCGCCCTCGCCGCGGTTCTGGGGGGGAGGTCCCCCCAAGCGGTGACGCTCTCCCCCGCCGACGCCCGCCGCGTGCGGGTCATTCCCGCGGGAACAGCCACGGGAGCGGGGATACTCTACGGCTTCCTCCCCGACGGGATCACCGTGACCGCCGAAGGGGAGCGGGATGGACGGGAGGTGGATGCCGTGGTGGCGGTGACGGACATCCCCACCGAGGGGGTGGAAGCGCTGATCCCCTCCGAGCTTATGATTTAGAAAGGAAGGTATACCATGAAATTATCCTTACGCATGATGAATTTTCGGGCATGGCAGGCGCGGCTGCTCGGACGGGGTGAGCTCTACTACATCCACGGTCCCGAGGTGCTTCCCCAGCCCCTGTCCAGAGAGGAGGAAACCGAGATCATCGCCGCTTTGGAGGCGGGAGGCGAGGGCTCCGAGGCGGCGCGGACTCTGCTCATCGAGCGGAATCTGCGGCTGGTGGCCTTCATTGCGAGGCGCTACGAAAATCCCCCCACGGCAGGGGTGAATATCGAGGATCTCATCTCCATCGGCACGCTGGGACTCATCAAGGCGGTGAACACCTTCCGCTCGGACAAGAACATCAAGCTGGCCACCTACGCCTCGCGGTGCATTGAAAACGAGATCCTCATGTACTTCCGTAAGGTCAGCGGCAAGCAGGAGGTCTCCTTGGACGAGCCGCTGAACACCGATTGGGACGGCAACGAGCTGCTCCTCTCCGACGTTCTGGGAAGTGACGACATGCCCATCGGTCAGGAGATCGAGGATGCCGAGGAGCGGCTGGCTCTCCGTCGGGCGGTGGCGCGGCTGGAATCCAGAGAACGGCTCATCATCGAGCTGCGCTTCGGACTGGGGGGACGGGGAGAGATGACCCAGAGCGAGGTGGCGGAGCTTTTGGGCATTTCCCAATCCTACATATCCCGCTTAGAAAAAAAGATCCTCCGTAAGCTGCGCAGAGAGCTGGAGGGCGGGTGATCCGCCGCGCCCTCGGGAGGTTCTATGCCAATTCGACAAAAAAGCCATGCTCTGTCACGGAAATATCGTCGTATGTTTAGTCGGGAATTGTTGAAATTTAACACGGAATTCATTTTTTTGTGCTATACTGGTATCAAATAGTTTGATACTCTAACAATTCAGATGGGAGTACACGTATGACAGATACGAATCAAGCCCTCCGCTCCTGGGAGGTCATGGACACCCCCGCCTTTGCTGAGGGGGACGGTCGCTTCGCCGCCATCGGCATTGATATTGGCTCCACCACCGCCAAGCTGGTGGTCTTTTGCGACGGAAGACTGGTCTATTCCTGCTACGAGCGTCACTTCTCCCAGGTGCGCCCCAAGACGCTGGAGCTTTTGGAGAGAGTCCGCCACATGGTGGGCGACCGTCCCGTCAAGGCCGCGATCTCGGGCTCGGCGGGCTTCGGTATGGCCTCCTCGGCGGGGATCCCCTTCGTACAGGAGGTCTTTGCCACAGGGGAAACCGTCAAGGCTCTGGAACCCGACACCTCGGTGGTCATCGAGCTGGGCGGCGAGGATGCTAAGGTCATTTTCTTCAAGGGCGGTATGGACGAGCGCATGAACGGCACCTGCGCCGGCGGTACGGGGGCGTTCATCGATCAGATGGCTACCCTGCTGGACGTGACCGCCGAGGAGCTGGACGAGCTCTCCCTCCGTCACACCCGTATCTACCCCATTGCCTCCCGCTGCGGTGTCTTTGCCAAGACCGACATTCAGCCTCTGCTCAATCAGGGCGCGGCCAAGGAGAACATCGCCGCCAGCATCTTCGCCGCCGTGGCCTCCCAGACCATCGCGGGTCTGGCTCAGGGGCGCAGGATCGAGGGGAAGGTCATGTTCCTCGGCGGTCCTCTCTACTACTGCAGGGGACTGCGCGCCGCCTTCAAGCAGGCGTTGGCACTTCCCGACGAAAACGCCCTCTTCCCCGAGTACGGTCGTCTGTCGGTGGCCTTGGGCGCGGCTCACTACGCCACCAAGCTGGCGGATGTTACCTCCATGGATGCCCTCATCGCGGGGGTGGAGGCCTCCACCAAGGAGCGTCTGGAGGCTGCCCACACCGATCCTCTGTTTGCAAGCGAGGAGGAGTACAAGGCCTTTTGCGACCGCCATGCCAAGGCCTCGGTCAAGACCGTCTACCCCGCCGACTATGCGGGAGGTGCCTATATCGGCATCGATTGCGGCCCCACCACCACCAAGCTGGTGCTCATGGGGGAGGAGGGGGAGTTGATCTACTCCTACTACAGCTCCAACCGCGGCAATCCCGTCTCCATCGTTCGGGAGCAGCTTCTGGAGATCTACAGGCTCTGCGGCGACCGCATTACGGTCAAGGGCTCGGCGGTGACGGGCTACGGCGAGGAGCTGATCCGTCACGCCTTCCACATCGACCGCGGTCTTGTGGAGACCATGGCTCACTTCACCGCCGCCAAATACTTCAATCCCAGCGTGGATTTCATTCTGGACATCGGCGGTCAGGACATCAAGTGCTTCAAGGTCAAGGGGGATGCCATTGATTCCATCATGCTCAACGAGGCCTGCTCCTCGGGCTGCGGCTCCTTCATCGAGACCTTCGCCCGCTCCATGGGCTACGAGGTGGACGAGTTTGCCCGTCTGGGTCTCTTCGCCAAGGCTCCCGTGGAGCTGGGTACCCGCTGTACCGTGTTCATGAATTCCTCGGTCAAGCAGGCGCAAAAGGACGGCGCCACCGTGGGAGATATTTCGGCGGGGCTTTCCCGCAGCGTGGTGAAGAACGCCATCTACAAGGTCATCCGCGCGGGCTCGGTCGAGGAGCTGGGTCGGGAGCTGGTGGTGCAGGGCGGTACCTTCCTCAACGACGCGGTGCTCCGCTCCTTCGAGCGGGAGATGGGCTGTGACGTGATCCGTCCTCAGATCGCGGGGCTTATGGGTGCCTTCGGCGCGGCGTTGTACGCCCGCTCCCTGAAGCTTTGCAAGTCCGAGACTCTGGACTACACCACCCTCAAGTCCTTCACCCACACCTCCAAGGCCGCCACCTGCAACGGCTGCGGCAACAGGTGCCATCTCACCGTCAACACCTTCTCGGGGGGCGAGCGGTTTATTTCGGGCAACAAGTGCGAGAAGGGCGCGGGGCGCAAGCTCCCCGAGGGGGCGGATATTATCCCCAACCTCCACCAGTACAAGCGGGATCGCTTCGCCGCCCTGGAGGAGCAGAGCCGCGACGGCGGTCGGGGTACCATCGGTCTGCCCATGGCTCTGGGGATGTACGAGCTGGCTCCCCTGTGGCACGCCCTCTTCACCGAGCTGGGCTTCTACGTCACCCTGTCGGGTCCCTCCACCCGCGATCTCTATATCAAGGGTCAGTTCTCCATTCCCTCGGACACCGCCTGCTACCCCGCCAAGATCATGCACGGGCACATGGAGCAGCTCTGCGAGCGGGGTGTGGATGCCATTTTCTACCCCTGTCTGACCTACAACATCGACGAGCATACGGGGGACAACCACTACAACTGCCCCGTGGTGGCCTACTATTCGGAGCTGCTCAAGGGCAATATGGAGTCGGTGCGCCGAGTGGAGTTCCTCCATCCCTACCTCAACATCAACAGCGAAAAGGAGCTGACACGGGAGCTGTACGCCTTCCTGGGCACCCGTTTCGGGGGCTTCAAGAGAGCGGACATCAAACGCGCCGTCCGCAAGGCCTTTGAGGCCTACGGCAAATGGATGGCGGACATCCGTCACGAGGGCGAGGCCGCCCTCAAGTGGGCGAGAGAGCGGGGCAGCCGCGTCATGATCCTTTGCGGGCGACCCTACCACACCGACCCCGAGATCGGTCACGGCATCGACAAGCTGGCCACCTCTCTGGGCTTTGCGGTGGTCACTGAGGACAGCATCGCCGCCCTGACCGAAAGCGCTCCCGTCAACGTTCTCAATCAATGGACCTACCACGCCCGTCTCTACGCCGCCGCCCGCTACGCCGCCGACCATGACGACACCCATCTGGTGCAGCTCGTCTCCTTCGGCTGCGGTATCGATGCCATCACCACCGACGAGGTGCGCTCCATTCTGGAGTCCCGCGGGGGGCTGTATACCCAGATCAAGATCGACGAGATCACCAATCTCGGTGCCGTTACCATCCGTCTCCGCTCTCTCATCGGGGCCTTGGAGTACGCGGGCGGGGCGGCTCTGCACCGCGGTCAAAACAAACAGGAAGCTATGGAAGGAGGTGTCCTCTGTGAGTAACAAGAAAAAGCCCACCGTGGTCTCGGCCTACAGCGATATGCCCGAGCGGGTCATCTTCACCGAGGAGATGCGAAAGACCCACACCATCCTCATTCCCAATATGCTTCCCCGCCACTTCCGCATCATCTCTCAGGTCTTTAACAACTACGGCTACAAGACCGAGATTCTGGAGGACGGCCTTCACGGTGACGCCCGGACCGTCATCGACGCGGGGCTGAAGTACGTCCACAACGATGCCTGCTACCCCGCTCTGTTGGTCATCGGTCAGTTTATCGCCGCCCTCAAGAGCGGTCGGTACGACACCGACAGGGTCGCGCTCATGCTGTCCCAGACAGGTGGCGGCTGCCGCGCCTCCAACTACATATCCCTCCTGCGCAAGGCTCTGGTCAAGGCGGGCTTTTCCCACGTCCCCGTGATCTCTTTGAACTTCTCGGGGCTGGAGTCCATGCCCGGCTTCAGGATCACCCTCCCCATGGTACACCGTCTCCTCTACGCCATTCTCTACGGCGATCTCATTATGATGCTGACCAACCAGTGCCGCGTCTACGAAACCGTAAGGGGCACCGCCGAGGCTCTGGCCGACGAGTGGAGCATCCGCCTGGCCAACGAAATGACCGGCGACAAGGCTCGAAGTGCCATGAAGTACCGCCACATCAAGGAAAATTACCGCGCCATCATCCGTGACTTCGCCGCCATTGAGGGGGTGGAGACCCGCCGTACTCATCCTAAGGTGCGGGTGGGCGTGGTAGGCGAGATCTACGTCAAATTCTCCCCCCTGGGCAACAACGGGCTGGAGGATTTTCTGGTTTCCGAGGGGGCTGAGCCCGTGCTGGCGGGGCTTCTGGACTTCTGCCTCTACGTGGTGTCCAACAACATTCTGGATTATGAGCTCTACGGAGTGGGCAAGATGAGATCCAAAATCTACAGGATCGCCGACAAGTTCTTCCTGAAGAAGCAGAAGGATCTCATCAGCGTTGTGAGAGAGCAGCCCCTCTTCGATCCCCCCACGCCCTTTGCCCACACCCGCACCCTCGCGCTGGACTACGTGGGCATGGGCGCAAAAATGGGAGAGGGCTGGCTTCTCACCGCCGAAATCTTAGAGCTGATCGACGAGGGGGTGGGCAACGTGGTCATCACCCAGCCCTTCGGCTGCCTTCCCAACCATATCGTGGGCAAGGGCATGATGAAACCCATCAAGGAGGACCAGCCCGAGGTCAATCTGGTGGCCATCGACTACGACGCGGGCGCCACCAAGATCAATCAGGACAACCGCATCAAGCTCATGCTGGCCAACGCCAGGAAGTAAGGGAAAGGAACCAATTATGAATTTGCGTGAAAAACTTGCCCGCTTCCTCTACGGGCGCTACGGTGCGGACAGTCTCTACAACGCTCTGTTCGTCATGGAGCTGATCCTGCTCTTCGTGGGCACCGTACTCAATATTCTGGGCAACAACGCGCCTGTTTTCTCCTTTGTTTCCATCATCTTCTACCTCACCGCTCTGGGACTTCTGGTCTGGGCGATCTACCGCTTCTTCTCCCGCGATATTCCCAAGCGACGCAAGGAGAACGAGGCATGGCTCCGCTTCACCGCCAAGTTCAAACCAAAGAAGAAGCCCGCTCTGCCCCCCGATACCCCCACCCACGTCTTCCGCGCCTGTCCCCAGTGCCGCTCCGTCCTGCGCCTGCCCCGCGAAAAGGGCAAGCATCAGGCAAAGTGCCCTCGGTGCGGGGAGCGGTTCGGGGTGAAGGTCAGGTAAAACAGAAAGACCCGCATACGGTTTTTTGGCCGTGTGGGGTCTTTTTGATTTCGGTTGTAAATTGGGGTTTGTCGGCGCGATAGACTCTGTGTACTTTTCTCTCCCTGTCGAGAGAAAAGTACCAAAAGAGCGCCACGCAAGGAAAGTACCCACGGTACTTTCCTTACGGATCCTTT
>JAZNUO010000047.1:0-8961 GCA_045592305.1 Eubacteriales bacterium
GCTTGGCCTCCGACTTGCCAAGGCATCCCAAGGATTCCGACACCCTCCCGTGGTTCAGCCGCTGGTTCAAACGCTTCTCCCGCGGGTGATGATTTCGCTTCTTGTGACCCGAGGGTATCCCGAAGCTGTGTTCCGAAAGGAGGTGTCCCGGGCGCGGTTCAAGAAAAAAACGTCTTATAAATTTCCAAAACCCCTTGACAAACCCTCTCACCTGTGCTATACTACGAGTGTACTACCCCGAATAGTGCAGTTGGAGCGGGAACGACCGAGAGCGAAACCGCCCCTGTCTGGAAAGGAGCGCCATGCTGCTGATCGACAAATTGTCCGGAAAGCCCGTCTACGAGCAGATCATAGAGGGCGTTGAGAAGAATATTCTCATGGGGATCTATCCCGAGGGAAGCGTACTGCCGTCCCTACGGGAGCTTTCTGTGACCTTGGGGATCAATCCCAATACCATCCAGAAATCCTACGCCGAGCTCATCCGCCGCGGGGTCATCGTCCCCTCCCCGGGAAGCGGCACCTACGTCGCCCTCGAGGCGAAAGCCCGCATCCGTGAGGCCGCCGCCCAAAAGCTCCCCATCCTGGAAGAGCTTGTGGCCGAGTTGGCTCTGGCCGACGTGCCCAAGGGAGACGTGCTGGCCACCGTCTGCGCCGTATACGCCCGCGTAGGGAAGAGCAACACCCCCAACGAATCCGATCCCGCCCAAGAAGGAGGCAAACAGTTATGATCCAAGCCGAACACGTCACCAAAATATTCCGCTCCGCGGGTCAGCCGAAACCCCATATCGCCCTGAATGATCTCTCCTGTACCATCCAGGGGGGATGTATCTACGGTCTTGTGGGCTCCAACGGCGCGGGTAAGTCCACCTTTCTCCGCCTCCTGTCGGGTGTCTACCGCCCCGACGAGGGTCTCATTGAGATCGACGGACTCCCCGTCTGGGAGAATCCCGAGGCCAAGAACAAGATCTTCTACGTTCCCGACGATCTCTATTTCCTCCCCCAGACCAACATGAAGAGGATGGCATCCTACTACAACGCCCTGTACAGTAAATTCAACCGCGAACGTTTTGAGAACCTCACCGCCACCTTCGGTCTGGATCCCGAGGCCAACCTCAATACCTTCTCCAAGGGTATGCGCCGTCAGGCCGCCACCATCCTCGCCCTCTCCACCATGCCCGATTACCTCTTCTTCGACGAGACCTTCGACGGTCTCGACCCCGTCATGCGCCGTCTGGTCAAGCAGGTCATCTACAACGACGTGCTGGATCGGGGCACCACCACCATCATTACATCCCACTCCCTCCGCGAGCTGGAGGACACCTGCGACCAGCTTGCTCTCCTCCATCAGGGCGGTATCGTCTTTGAGTCGGATATCCAGAACCTCAAGACCGCTCTCTTCAAGGTGCAGACCGCCTTCCCCGAGCCCTTCAACAAGGCCAAATTCGAGGCGGTGGGCATCAACGTTGTTTCCTATACCCAGATGGGCAGCGTGGCCACCTTCATCGTCCGCGGAGACCGTATGGCCGCCGAGGAAAAGCTCCGCTGCATGAATCCCCTGCTCTTGGACATCCTCCCTCTGAATCTGGAGGAGGTCTTTGTCTACGAGATGGAGGCTCTGGGGTATGCGTTCAAGGATATTCTGATGTGATCATATAGTGGGGACAGGCATGAAATCCTTAGGCTGGCGGGCGACCACATAGGGTCGCCCCTACGAACGATCCATAGTTTCGTGCAAACCATTCGGGTGATCAATTTCCATAGATATAGCTGTAGGGGCGGCCCTATGTGGCCGCCCGTGTAAACCGAGACAAGGCATAAACATATAGAACGAGAGGCATTTATGGATCAATATCCAAAAAGAAAACAAATAAGATTGTCCGAGTGCGATTATTCCAAGCCGGGTGCTTATTTCGTTACGATATGCACATATAAAAAGGCACAGCTTTTTGGGCAGATTAAAAGGAATCAAGATGGGCATATCTGTTTGCAAGGCTTTCCGTATCAATCTGACAAGATGATCGATAAATGGATATTTGAGGTTGAACATGCATTCCCAACCATCCGCATTGACACCCACATGATCATGCCTGACCATATCCACCTGATCCTCCAAATATACGATCCCGCCAATACTATTCAGATTCCCACCGTCATTGATTGGTTCAAAACCATGACCACCAACGAATACATCCGCTTAGTCAAGGAAGGAAAATACCCACCCTTCCGCAAAGCCGTATGGCAACGGGGCTATTACGAGCATGTCATACGCAACATGGACGACCTTGCCGAAATACGGGATTACGTGATCCGCAATCCCCAGATCTGTTATTTCCGTCACCTTCCCAAACGCATTTAAGGAGGTTATCATGAATCGTAAAGTATCCACCTCGTTTTTCAATTTCCGCCTCTTCCTCGAGGCCCTCAAGCGTCTCCGCGTTGTCGGTCTCGGCTCGGCGATCCTTGCCCTGACCGCCTCCGCCTTGGTGCCCGCCGTTACGTGGATCGAGCATGGCTCTTATACCCGCACCGACGTCTATGAAATGGACACCCAATTTCTCTGTGTCCCCGCGGGGGTCATGGTGTTCCTCGCCCCCCTGTTCTTTGCGGTGCTGTTCTCCTTCCTGCAAAAGCGCAAGGAATCCGACTTCTTCCACGCCATCCCCTACACCCGCACCTGCGTCTACGTCAGCTTCGTGACCGCCGCTTTGACCTTCGTCTGGGCGATCCAGATCGCCTGCGGATTGGTATCGGGTATCCTCTGGAGCATGATCCCCCGCCTCGCCGCGGATATCGGGGGCATGATCGCTTACGTGGCCATCTCCATGCTGGCCGCCGCCATGCTTTCGGCCTTCATGATGCTGGCTCTCACCGTGTCGGGCACCGGAGGCTCCTGCGCCCTGCTGTTCCTCCTCTTCGCGGGCTTTGTGCGGGTGGTCTGCGCCATCTTCCTCGGGTGCATGGAGACCTTCTACATCATCGATGCCAACGGTATGTGGGATAATTCCGTTCTCTCTCCTATTTGGTTCTTGCCCATCAATATCTTCTTCTATCTGGTAGAAACCACCGTCTCCACCGTCACCCTCTATTCCCCCGCCAATATCCTCTACTCCCTGACCGTGACGGTCGCGGTCTTTGCCTTTGCGGGGCTTCTCTACAATCACCGCAAGTCGGAAATGGCGGGCAACCCCGCTCCCGGAGTCAGGACCCAAGCCCTGTTCCGCATCCTGTTCACCACCCTGCCCGCTCTCCTCATTCCCCTGCTCCTCATCACGGGGGGCGCCGAGGGAGCCATCATGCTGGTGCTCGTGGTGGGCGTTCTGCTGGTCTACTTCCTCTACGAGCTCATCACCACCAAGCGCCCCAAGAATCTCCTCAAGATCTTCCCGGGTCTGGGCATCGTGGCAGGTGCCTGCGTGGCCTTCCTGCTGGCCTTCGGTATCTACTACGCCGTAGCGGTCAACGAGACCGTCACCCCCAACGAGGTCAAGTGGGTCTCGGTGGACTCCAATGGCTTTACGGGAGGCTCCTACCAAGGCCGCCTGTCCGATACCCTGCGCACGGATGATACCGAGATCGTCGGGATCGTCACCGACCGACTGGCCATTTCTCAGAAGTACGAGCGGGAAGGCTCGCCGAGCAACGATTATGACGGAGATTACTACGACCGTATGCGGGTCACTATCCGCCTGAAGGGCGGCCGCACCATCCACCGCTATATCGCCATGGGTAAGGATGCCCGACAGACGCTGCAAGCCCGCTTCGCCTCTCTGGAGGAGGTGAAAAAGATCATGTTCCTGCTTCCCACGGACAACGAGGTACAGACGGGCGGGATCGAGATGGGATACTCCCGGGAGGGACGGGAATACATCCATCTGGGGGAAACCGCGGAGCTCCGCGCCCTGATGAATATTTTCCGCGCTGAATTCGAGAGCCTTACCGCCGAGCAGAAGCTGCTGGTCATGACCCCTGAGCTGAACAGCAATTATGGGGACAGCTACCACATCAAGGAGGAGTACGATGCCGCCATGCACGAAGGTATGTTCCTCAATATCCGCGGCACGGTCAAGGGTCGCCACTTCGGCAACGAGTACGTCATCATTGATGCTATGCCCAAGACCCGCGAGGCAATGGCCTACCTGTGGGGCAAACATCAGATGAATGCCAACTACTACAACGTAGGGGACAGCGGCGTGGGCGGCTCTGTGGAGAGCGTCCTCATTGAGTTCGGTAACAACGCCGCCGAATCTGACTTTACCGCCACCTTCTCCTACCTCAAGGGCTTCGTGACCGTCGCCCGCTTGTCCACGGACAATACGGATAAGAGCCTCAACTCTACCTTCCTGCTGGAGTCCGAGGACTACGCACGCTTCGCCGAGCTTCTCAAAAAATCGGTGGCCATCACCCAATCCACCAAGGAGAGTGAGTTCACCCTCACCGAGGACACCTACTACCTGTACCTGTACAACGATCGGGACGGGAAGTATTCCACCCTCGAGCTCAACCTCCGCGGTGTATTCCGCCTCACCCCCGACGCGCTGAAGGAGCTGAAGGAGCTCCTGCAAATTGAGGGATAAAGGTATATGAAATTCCCGCCGCGGAAGCTTTCTGCGGCGGGATTTTCATATTTGGGCCTGTCGGTCTGACGGAACAGAGCAGAATGGGGAAGGGTAACTACTCATCCGTCACGCCTGCGGCGTGCCACCTTCCCTCACAAGGGAAGGCTTTCGTGGTATGCTTTTCGTTTTCTTTTATACAAAAACATATTGATATATAAAGGATTTTGGGTTGGCGAGAAACATACTGCATGAGCCTTCCCTTGTGAGGGAAGGTGGCGCGCCCGAAGGGCGTGACGGATGAGTAGCCACCGAGAAACATACTGATCTGTTCCGTCAAACCGTTCGATAAATCCCAAATCACACTCCCGTATATTCCCTGATCCCACGATAGATTCCCTCCGCGAACAGCCCGGGGTTATCCCGCATGAGAGCCGCGTCCCCGGGATTGGTGATGAAGCCCAGCTCCAAGAGGGTGGCGGGCATCTGGGTCTTACGGAGCACGTACAACCCGGGCCGAGCCTGTACCCCGCGGTCGCGAAGCCCCGTGATCTCGGTCAGATTGTCAAGAATATCCTCGGCAAAATCGAAAGCCCGCGTGCCACGGGCATAGACGTAGGCCTCGGAGCCGCTGGCGGAGGGGGAGGCGGCGGCGTTGGTGTGAAGGCTGATGAAGTAGTCCGCCCCCCATCGATTGGCCTCGTTTACCCGCGCCGACAGACTGGTGGCGGTGGAACTGCCCAGCTGGGTCTGACGGGTGGGACGGGAAAGCCTTACCTCAAAGTCGGGATTCGCCCGCAGAAGAGCCGCCAGCTCCTGCCCGATGGCGTACACCAGATCCTGCTCCCTCAGCCCGTTTCCCTCAGCTCCCGCGTTGGGATTGACGGGATTATGTCCTTGATCGATGTAAATTTTGATTGACATATTGCCTCCTTTGTGGTACAATGTAGGTGGAATCATTTCTGTCAGTATATGCGACAGCCCCCCTCCCGTCCCCTTTTTTACAAATAAAAGGACAGTCCCACAGGGTCTGCACCTCGCTTCATACTTCTTACCGTTTACTTCTAACCGCAAAAGGAGCTTCCCATGTCCGAAAAAAACCAGATCCTCCCCTCCACTCTCTACCTCGTCGCTACCCCCATCGGCAACCTCGCCGACCTCTCCGAGCGGGCGGTCAAGGTGCTCTCCGAGGTGGACTTCATCGCCGCTGAGGACACCCGCAATACCGCCCATCTCCTTTCCTACCTGAATATTCAGAAGCCTCTGGTCTCCTACCACGAGCACAACAAGCGGGAAAGAGGGGAGAACATCTGCGACCGCCTCCAAGGGGGGGAGTCCTGCGCCCTCGTCACCGATGCGGGTACCCCCGCCATCTCCGACCCGGGGGAGGATCTGGTGGCTCTCTGTGCCGAGAGGGGTGTCACCGTCACCTCCATCCCGGGGTGCTGCGCGGGCATTACCGCCCTGACCCTGTCGGGACTCCCCACGGGTCGCTTCTGTTTTGAGGGCTTTTTGTCGGTGAACAGATCCGACCGCAAAAAGCACCTCGACTCCCTCCGAAACGAGACCCGCACCATGATCCTCCACGAAGCCCCCCATAAGCTCAAAGCCACCCTGTCCGACCTCCGCGAGACCTTCGGGGATGACCGCCGTATCTCCCTCTGCCGCGAGCTCACCAAGCTCAACGAGGAGGTACTGCGCCTGACCCTCGCCGAAGCCGTGACCTACTACGAGGAGAGCTCCCCCCGCGGGGAGTACGTTCTGGTGGTGGAGGGAGCCAAGGAGGGAAGCGCCCCCGACAAGACCTTCTGGACCGACATGCCGATCCCCGATCACGTGGCCTACTATATGGAGCAGGGTATGACCAAAAAGGATGCCATCAAGGCCGCCGCCAAGGATCGGGGCGTACCCAAGAATGAAGTATACCAACAGGTTCTCGAATGAGAATGTTCTCTCAAAGACCGCCGCCGGGCGGTCTTTTTTGATGAGGGGGAGGACGAGGCAGGGGCAATGAAATTTCAAATTTAGGTTTAACGGTGAGATACAAAGATATAAGATACGAGATACAAGATATGTAAAAAACTTGCGGTGACTTCCGTTTCTATATCTTGTATCTTGTATCTGCGTATCTCGTATCCAATTTTTTATCACGCGAAAAAAACCTGTCCCAACAGGAAAAAATGAATAGTATTAAATCTCCCCGAACCCCCTTGTGCTATTTTCGACGGTATGCTATAATATCGGGAGCTGATCCAAAAAGTAATAACAATCAGGAGGAATTCCCATGCAAGCAATGCTCGATTGGACTTGGGGAGACATCAACAACGGCGACGTTGGCCCCGGCATGTTCAGTTGGTTCCATCTTCTCTGGCTGGGCATCATGATTGCCGCCTGTGTCGTCATCGGCCTGACCGTAGCCCGCAAGCACAGCCCCAAGTATGACCGCATCATGATCGGTATCTTCGCCGTCATCCTCATCGGCTGCGAGGTATTCAAGCAGCTCTTCTGGTTCAAGTTCTACGGCTACTACCGCTTCGAGATCTTCCCCTACCAGTTCTGCTCGGTGCCCATCTACGTGGCTATCGCCGCGTCGGTCATTCCCTCGGCGAAGGCCCGTGAGATCTGCTACCGCTTCCTTGCCTTTTACGGCATTATCGGCGGTCTTGCGGTCATGGCGGTTCCGTCCGCGGTGCTGTACACCTACTTCGTCCCCATGTCTCTACATGCCATGCTCTGGCATTCGGTGCTGGTGGTCATGGGTGTCTACCTCATCATCTCCCGCGGGTACGGTAAGAACCTCCGCGAGATGATCGCCCCCGCCATCATGCTCCTCTGCTTCATCGCCGTCGCCATTGTGGGCAATATTCTGGTGTACCATCTCCATCTCAACACCCCCGCCTGCCGGCCCGGGGATAACCTCAGTATGTTCTACATCTCCCCCTACTACCCCACCCAGCTCCCCCTTCTGGGCGCGGTACAGGAGATCTCCTACCCCCTGTTCGTGGTCTGCTACCTTGTGTTCTTCAACGGCTTTTCCATGATCGTCTGGGGAATCACCAAGCTGATCCGCAAGCTCCGTAAGGAGCCCGTGTGATGGAGCGAGTTCCGCTCAAAAACTTTTCCGCGACGGTCGTTTCCCCTTGACAACCGTCCCGAAATGTGTTACAATACCTCCATACCCGCTTTCGGATATGGAGGTATTTTTTATGAAGCATCCCGACAAATACTTGGCCAAGCGCTATGATACCCCCAACCGCTCCCGCGCCTTTACCGACACCGTATACAGCGGCGAGAGCGACACCCGCGACGTTCTCTGGGAACAAATAAACGCCGCCCAGAGAAGCCTTGACCCGCCTCCCCCCGATCTCATCCCCCTCGTGGGTGAAATGCACGGTCACACCAACCTCTCGGACGGACGCCCCGATATCGATACCTACTTCCGTAACATCCGTGACCTCGCCAAGCTGGATTTCGCGGTGCTCACCGACCACGATCACGGCGGCGTCGGCTCTCCCGAGCTGTGGGTGGGCAGCCCCTCCAAGTGGGATCTCATCAAGCAGAAGGCTCACGAATATTGCGAGGAAGGGAAGTTCTCTACCCTGTTGGGCTATGAGCGGGATTCCTACCCCTTCTATAACAATCTGGTGCTCTACTTCCGCGACCGTGACCCCGAGATGGTGAGGGGCGAGCGTGACGGCGAGCTGACCGCCGCGGAACTGACCGCCCTCCTTGCCCGTGATGACGTGCTGACCTGCCCCCACGATACCTACTTCCTCAACTCCAATGCCGATTTCCTCGCCCTCCCCATCGAGCTGATAACCCCCTTCATCGAGGTCATGTCCCGCGGCGATGCCGCCGAGTACATGGGCAACCCCTGCGGCGCGGCCGACTTCGTTTGTGAGGGCGGCTACTGGCAGGACGCCCTCCGCAGAGGCGCGAAAATGGGTGTTATCGGCGGCAGCGACGATCATGACGGCATGAACGGCCGCATGAATCCCAACCGCACCGATCCCGGGCGATACCCCGGTGTCACGGGCGTCTGGGCTACCGAGAACACCCCCGAGGCCATTTTTGACGCGCTGAAAGCCAAGCGCACCTTCGCTTTCATGATGGGCGACCCCGCAGGCTCCATGGGCGGCCGCGTTACCATCGACTTCCGCATCAACGGTCACTACATGGGCGAGACGATCAGGCGCGGCGAGGGAGAGGACCTCACCGTATTCTACCGCGTGGAGTCCGACGTTCGGGTGAGACGGGTCACCCTCGTCAAGAACTGCCGCAATTACGTTACCCTCCGCGCCTCCTCCGAGGTCATTCTGGACTACAGGCAGGAGACCGACTGCGACTGCTACTACCTCCGCGTGGAGCTGTCCGACGGACGGTACGGGTGGACGAGCCCTATTTGGGT
>JAZNUO010000048.1:0-1504 GCA_045592305.1 Eubacteriales bacterium
GCCAATGAAGCTATTCGGCTTGCCAAAGAGGCCATGGACCGTGCGGATGAGGCATACGACAGAGCAGACGAGGCGTATCGGGAAGCCGAAGACGCGTACAGTGAGGCACGCAGTGCATACAACGAGGCAACAAGTAATTGATACTGAATTAGGAAGGGATCATCTATGACCGAAGCCGACCGCATATTCGAACGCTTTCCCGAATTCATCCGTGAGTACATCTTCACCCACCGCTGGGAGTCTCTGCGGGGGGTGCAGGTGGCGGCGGCGAGAACGCTGTTTCTGACCGACCACCACCTCCTGCTCACCTCCTCCACCGCCAGCGGCAAGACCGAGGCGGGCTTTTTCCCCATCCTCTCGGACCTCTGCGAGAACCCGCCCATGAGCGTGGGAGCGCTCTACATCTGCCCCCTGAAATCCCTCATCAACGACCAGTTCGGGCGCATGGAGGAGCTTCTGGACATGACGGGCATCCGCGTCACCCGCTGGCACGGGGACGTGGCCCAGTCCCACAAGAAAAAGCTGTTGGAGAAGCCCTCGGGCATTTTGCAGATCACCCCCGAGTCGCTGGAAGCCATGCTGATTAACCGCTCCAATGATATTTTGCGGCTGTTCGGCGACCTCCGCTACATCGTCATCGACGAGATCCATACCCTCACAGGCTCGGACAGAGGCAACCAGATCATCTGCCAGCTCACCCGCATCGGCCATCTCATCGGCCGTATCCCCCGCCGTATCGGTCTGTCGGCCACCATCGGCGACCCTGACCTTGCCGCCGACTGGCTGGCGGGAGACACGGGCATCCCCGTGGACGTGCCCACCTTCGAGGAGGGCAGGATCAAGTGGCGGCTGGGTCTGGAGCATTTTTACGTACAGAACCCCAAGGATAACCAGTCGGCGGAGCCTGCCGACACCCAAAACCTCCCCGAAAACGCGTCCCCCGTTTGCCCCGAAGGGGCAACCTCATTTGCGCCCGAGGTGCAACATCATTTGCCGCAGGACGGCGACATCATTTGCTCCGAAAGAGCAACATCATTTGACGCGCAAGCGGCAACCGCCGCCGTCGCCGCCTCCATGGTGGAGTCCGCCCTTCCCAAAACCGCCGCCCACCCCCTCGACGCGGGCTACGAGTATATGTACGATTGCGTGAGGGACAAGAAATCGCTGGTCTTTTCCAATTCCCGCGAGGAGACCGAGTACCTCTGCGCCACCCTCCGCCAGATCGCCAAGGCCCGCGGGGATCAGGACGTGTTTTTGATCCACCACGGCAACCTCTCCGCCTCCATCCGCGAGGAGGCCGAGGCCAAGATGAAGGACGAGGAGATCTTCGCCGTCACCTGCGCCACCGTCACCATGGAGCTGGGCATTGACATTGGCCGCCTGGAGCGGGTCCTGCAAAGTCAGGCCCCCAACAGCGTCACCTCCTTTCTCCAGCGTCTGGGACGGTCGGGACGGCGGGGTGAGCCGCCCGAGATGATGATGGTATTCCGCGAGGAGGATCCCC
>JAZNUO010000049.1:0-1771 GCA_045592305.1 Eubacteriales bacterium
CCGCAGGGCTGTGGCGGCCTCCATGGAGGAGCTTCGGCCGATGCGCTCGCCCACCATTTCGGATGAGGAGCAGCCAATAACCAGAAGCTGACCCGCCTTGAGGTCGGCGGTCTCGATCAGCTCCCGCAGGGCGGCGGAGGCATCGCGGGTTATGGCGGAATAGATGTTTTCTGACATGATGGTTTCCTTTTGGGGATTTAAATTTGGGTTTAGCGGGGAGGCGGCCGCCTCCATTAGCCTTCCCCAGCGGGGAAGGTGGCACCCGCTTTAGCGGGTGACGGATGTGGAGAGCGGGTTACAGTTTCTTAACGGGGGAGAGATTTTCCCTTGCATACCAAAAGGTTCTTCTCTCCTCCGTATGAATCACTCAATCCGCTCTCCTCATCCACCGCTCTGCGGTCCCCCTTCCCCGCTGGGGAAGGCAAAGAAAGAAAAACCCCAATTCTACTTTCTCAATAGAACGTCGCGACCTCCTGCTTCGGGGCGGAGGTCATGGCGTAGTCGGTGGCGTAGAGGACGGGGCCGCGGCGACCGCCGTAGAGCTTGTGGGGCTCCAGGGAGATCTTGGCGGTGACGGTGATCCAGTCACGGGTCTTGAGGGAGACAGGAGCCGGGAAGTTGCAGACCAGCCCGCTGTAGGCGATGTCGTCTGCGCAGCAGGTCATGATGTGGCGACCGATGATCACCCCGTTCTTGCCCAGCTTATTGTCGCGGGCCACCAGACCCTTGACGTGGACGGTCTTGCCCTCGTAGGTATCCATCTCCTCCGAGAGGTCGCGGTACCACAGGGCGAAATCGTCGTCGGCGATCTCGATCACGGGGGCTTCCTTGTCGAAGGGCAGGGGATCCTCGATCTCATCGTACTCGATGTGACCGTCGGGGTAATCGTAGGAGATGGCGGCGCGGCGGGAGATGCCGCGGATGATCTTGTGGATCTCTTCCTTGTCGATACCCTCGGGAGTACGGGTCAGCACCACCATCTCGCAGTTCATGAGCTTATCCACCATAAGGGAGCGCATATTGCGGTTGTAGTCGATGAAGGTGCGGGCCTCGGCGAACATCATCTCCTGAAAGATCGCCCAGTTCGCGGGCAGATTCTCGTAGAGAGCCTGGAGGGGCCACATGCCGTTGTACTCGATGATGACGCGGTCGGCCTTGTATTTCTTGCCGAGGGCGGTCAGATTCGCGGCGGTGAGATCGTCGGGATCCTCGATGAGCTCAAGGTAACAGTTTTGGGAGGCGAAGGAGGAGAGATCCAGCTCGTCCACGCCCTCCTCGCACTGGATGATGAGGGTCTTATCCCCCGAATTGAATTGCTCGCTCTCCATGGACTCCTGGATCATGTGGGTCTTGCCGCCCTCCAGAAAGCCTGTGAAGAGGTATACGGGAATTTTGTAGGCCATAATTTTTCCTTTATGTGTAAATTTGGTTGCAAAGCCTCCCCCTCCGGGGGAGGTGTCGCGCCGCGGGCGTGACGGAGAGGGCATACGCAGGATACGGCCCTCTCACCCGCTTCGCGGGAGCTCCCCCGGAGGGGGAGCCAAAAACGGATCAAGCCAGCTCCACCCCGAACAGCTCGGAGAGGGCGGGGATATTCAGATTGGAACCGATGACGCAGAGGCGACCGATCACCGCGGCTGCGCCGCAGCGAACGTCGGGCTCACCGGGGACGTAGTCGAAGTGGATCCAGCTTGCGCCGTCGGCGGAGGCGACGATGCCCTTGGCGCGCAGAACGATACCGTACTTGTCCTCGTCGGCGAGGGCGTTCAGC
>JAZNUO010000050.1:0-6680 GCA_045592305.1 Eubacteriales bacterium
TTCTCGCCTCTGGGAATATCATCATCTTCCACCAGATCAGCCTTGTTGTAGGCTTCAATGACCGGGATGCCGGGTTTTGCCAGCTGGGCGATGAGCTTGTCCACCACCTGTACATGGATGTCCCGTTCCGGGTCAGCGGCATCGATGACGTGCAGCAGCAGATCGGCGTACTGCAGCTCTTCCAGAGTGGCCTTGAAGGCCTCCACCAGATGGTGGGGCAGCTTGCGGATGAAGCCGACGGTGTCGGAGAGGAGCACCTCCCGGCGGAGCTCCGGAATCCAGAGCCGGCGGGTGGTGGTATCCAGCGTGTCAAAGAGGCGGTTGTTGGCGGGGATGTCCGAGCGGGTCATGCGGTTGAGCACCGTGGACTTACCCGCGTTGGTGTAGCCCACGATGGCCACGCGGGGAAGCCCCGAGCGGTCGCGGGAGGCGCGCATGGTGCGGCGGTTCTTCTCCACCACCTCCAGCTCGGCCTTCAGAGCGTCGATGCGGCGCTTCATGTGACGGCGGTCGCTCTCCAGCTTGGACTCACCGGGGCCTCTCGTGCCGATACCGCCGCCCAGTCGGGACATTTCGGTGCCGTGACCCGTCAGGCGGGGGGCGGTATACTGGAGCTGAGCCAGCTCCACCTGGAGCTTACCCTCGGAGGTGACGGCGTGGAGGGCGAAGATGTCGAGGATCAGCATGGAGCGGTCGATCACCCGCAGCTCCATTTTGCTGTCTCCGCCGCGGATGTCGTCCTCCAGATTGCGGATCTGGACGGGGGTCAGGTCGCAGTCAAAGACCACCAGCCCGATTTCGTTGTTGCGGCAGAGCTCGGCCAATTCCTTGACCTTGCCCGAGCCGATGAGGGTGCGGGGGTCGGGGGTGGCCTTGTTCTGCACCACACGGGCGAAGACCTCGCCGCCTGCGGTATCCAGGAGGCGGGCCAGCTCGTCGAGGCCGATCTCTACCTCGTCGGCATCATCCTCGCGGGTGACGACACCGACGAGGATGGCTTGGATGGGGCCGGTGGCTTCCTCGCGGGTGGTGAAGGTATTTTTATTTTCGGACATATTGGAACTCCTTTCGGATGGCAACAGGATGAAGGGCGTAGCCCTTCATTAGAGATAGGGGCCGGCAGTGCCGAGGGCGGCCTTGAGCGCCTCGGCGCGCGGCGGAAGCCGCAAGAAAATTGGCTATAACGAGAAACATACGGAACAAAGAACCGGCGTCAGACCGCCCGGCACAGAACCAAACGAAAAATTAAAAGGACAGGCTGCCGCACGGCTCACCTGTCCTTTTATGGGTTGATGCTCTGCGCCCGCGGAACAGATGGCTATCCCGTGAGCCCCAAGAAGAATTACTTTCTGACAGCAGCCAGTCTCTTCTTGAACTTGTCCAGACGACCGCCCGCATCGACAAACTTCTGCTTGCCGGTGTAGAAGGGGTGGCACTTGGAGCAGATTTCAACGCGCATCTCGCTGCCCTTGGTGGAGCGAGAAACGACAGTCTCACCGCATGCGCACTTGATGACGCACTCAACGTACTCGGGATGGATTCCGTTCTTCATTTTCATGTACCTCTCACTTGGAATTTCCCCATATTCTTGGACATGGGGTACAAAAGCCTATATATTATAGCACAAACGCCTCCCAAATGCAAGGGGTTTTTGAAATTTTCCCTTGGAATTTTTCACAAAATTACGGGGTTTTTTCTGTCGCCTCTGTGGCTTTGTGGAAAAACCCGCGCCGCGGATCAATCCACCAGCTTCTCCAGGCACCGCACCGTATAGTCACCGCCCGTGGCCATAAGGTTATTGAGGAACAGCACCGTGTCGATACCCTTTTCCTGTGCGAAGGCACGAAGATCGCCGTTCCAGAAGCGGTAGTCGATGGCGTATACGTACTCGTAGGAATCCACCAGCATGGGAATGAACGCGTTGCCGTAGGACTCCTTGATGATGAGAATGGCGGAACCGTCGGTAACGGTTTCGTTGTGCGCCTCATAATACTCGTGATCTCCCGAGGAGAAGCACAGGTACTTATTGGTGGCGCTGACCTCGCAGTCAATGAGGGGTCTCGGCTGATAGATGCCATCGCGGAAGATGGTCAGCTCGCGAACCGTGGGGGACAGATAGGCCTCCACGTGATCGGGGTGGTTCTTCAGATTCGGATTCTGGGTATGGCGGTACAGGGAGCCGAGGAAGGTGTCATAGGTAAAGGTATCGTAAGCCTCCAGGGGCGGATAGGCGCGTCCCACGGCATCCAGAAAACAGCGGCTGGCGTAGTAGGCACCCTTGCCCGTCCAGTGGTGATCGGTGCGGAAGAAAATATACTCGTCACGGTGCCGATCCAGCACATCGTGAACGGGCAGGGTCACGACGGGGTTCTCCACCCCCGCCTGAGGGCAGTAGGCGTCGATGGCAGAGTAGATGCGTTCGATCACCGCCACGCCGTCGGACGCGCCCAGCTCGGCAAGCCTTTCGGAGGACAGGCCGTAGCAGTAGGATGTCGGTACCACCATATCGTAGACCGTCGCCACTCCCTCCAGCTCCAGAGCGGCCTTGACCACCACGCGGCAGTAGCGATCCGCCAGATTCGCTTTGTAGTAGTACAGCTCATAGCAGGTGTCGCCCTCGATGTAGTAGCCGTCAATGACCTCGGAGGTGGGGCCCGTTTCCCCCTCGGACGAATCGGTTTCCTTCGAGTGGGTATCCTGTTCGGGCTTGGTATCCGATTCAGGCGGATCGTCCTCGGGGGGATCCTCTCCCCACACGAAATCGTTGTCCGAGCCAATGGTATCCACATCGCCCTCGTACCCCTCGAATACCATGTCCCCTACGCCGTAGAGTCCCTTGAGATCACCGCTGAGATTCAGGAGTGTCTCGCGGAAGGGGAAGGTATCGGCATACCACAGGCTGATCTGAGAGGTGTACTCCCCCGACAGGAAGGACTCTACCGTAAAAGCAGGGAATTTGGTCAGCTCCCGTCCCTCGGATTCCGAGACGGCGGGGCGCAGAGGGAGGATGAAGCCCAGCACGCAGCCGCCCACCAAAACGGCGGTAAACAGCGCAATTCGGATCCATTCAAACAGCTTTTTCGCGAATTGATTCGATCTCATCTAAGCGCTCCTTTCTCAGAATTGGAAGTACAGGAAGGGATTATAGCTATCCCCAACCAGACACAGCAGGGACAGGAACACGAGCAGGACGGGAACGACAGCCGTAACCGCGTCATACACGGTGACAGCCACCTTACCCACGCCGCCCGACTTCCCCTCGGTCACTCTGCCCCTCAGGCGCTCAAAGAACTTCCCGACAGCGGGGATGATGGGGGTACAGGCCAGCATGGCTATGGGAAGGAATACCGCGTGGGCGAGCAATCCGCTCTGCACCGACAGGCTCATCCAGGGGTTCCCGTTCAGGGTAAAGAGCCCCTTGACAGCCACCCACAGCTCGGACAGGTCGGTGTAGTAGAACAGCATCCAGCCAAAGAACACGACGACCAGGGTGTAGACGGTTCGCAGGACACGGAGAATCCCCCGAGAGGGCTCCTTGCCGACACGGAAAACCAGCTTCTCGATAATGAGAAAGACGAAATAGTAGAGCCCCCACAGAACGAAATTCCAGGAAGCGCCGTGCCACAGCCCCGTCAGAAACCACACGGCAAACAGATTGAAAATATGGCGCAGCTTGCCGACGCGGTTCCCGCCCAGGGGTATGTAGACGTAGTCACGGAAGAAGGTGGACAGGGAGATATGCCAACGCCGCCAGAAATCCGTCACCGAATCCGCGGCGTAAGGGTACGCGAAATTCTCGCGGTAGTGGAAGCCCACCATGAGCCCCATGCCGATGGCCATATCCGAGTAGGCCGAGAAATCCAGGTAGATCTCCAGCATATAGCAGACGGCAGCCAGAAGTATGCCCGCCGCGGGAACCGCGGCCAGATCCTCGGGCTTCTCCACCATCTCCGAAACCATGGCGGCGCAGCCGTTTGCCAGAACCGCTTTTTTAGCCAGTCCGCAGGCAAAACGGGTAATGCCCCGCGCGGCATCCTCACGGGTGACACGGCGGTTTTCCAGCTCCTCGTTGACGTCGCTGTAGCGCACGATGGGTCCCGCGATGCACTGATGGAACAGGGAGGCGTACAGCAGCAGCAGCCAGAATTTCTTCTGGGGCTCCACCTCACCGCGATAGACGTCGATGACGTAGGAAATGAGCTGGAAGGTGTAGAAGGAGATGCCGATGGGCAGGGTAATGGCGGGGATCACCTCGGGAACTCCCAGCAGGGCTTGTACGTTGGACAGGAAAAAGCCCGTGTACTTGAAAACCGCCAAAAGCCCCAGGCAGACCGTAAGCGTCAGGATCAACCATAGCCTGCGACGGGAGGAATACGCACGGATCAGTCGCCCGCCCAGATAGCAGATCAGGGTCATACCTACCAGCAAAACCAGCAGCGAGGGTCCTCCCCATGCGTAGAAGATCAGGGAGAACAGTAAAAGCACCACGTTGCGGGAACGGATTCCCGGCATGACCGCATAAAGAGCGTAGCAGATCACCAGAAATCCGAAAACGAACAGCAAGCTCGAAAAGACCATATAAATCCCCTTTCGTTCCTTGGATCAGGCAAGACCCAATCTCACGGGCGGCACCTCTCCGCGGGCGGCCGTGGCTATAGGGTACACCTATGCTATAAGACGATAAAAAATGTAAAAAATGCCTTGAGAACGATATGTTCACTCCCGGGGCTTGCAAACGTCCACCCAGTCGGCGTAGCCCGAATACTCCTCCAGCTCGGGGACGGTCAGCTCAATAGCGCTGCTACCGCTTCCGCAGGCGGGGAAGACGGTCTCGAAGCGGCGGAGGGACTCGTCCAGATAGACCGTCACGCCCTCGTTGACCGCGAAGGGACAGACACCGCCCACGGCGTGACCGATAAGAGTCACCGCCTCGTCGGGGGTGAGCATTTTGGCCTTGGTGCCGAAGCGGGCCTTGTAGGCAGAATTGTTGATCTTCACGTCTCCCGCCGTGACGATGAGAATGGGGGCTCCGCCCACCGAAAAGGACAGCGTCTTGGCAATGCGGCAGGGCTCACAGCCCAGCGCGGCGGCGGCCAGCTCAACGGTGGCACTGGACACGGGAAATTCTAAAATCCGCTCCTCCATACCGAGGGCGGCGAAGTAGGCTTTGACTTTTTCAATAGACATGGTGGCGGTCTCCTTATATAAAAAGGTAATTTAGCCGCTTGCAAAACTCAAAAAAACAAGTTCCGACAAGCAAAAAAGTTAACGTAAAACTACTGATTTTCCTCCGATTTAGTGGTATAATTTAGGTGTACTAAGTCCAAACCAACCGCCAAAAAGGAGGAAAAATCATGCGAAATAAATCCGTGCAAATGAGCATAGAGGACATTTACGACGGTGTGCTCGAGAAGGTAGAGGAGCAGAAGCCGGAGATACTCGCCCTGCTTGAGGAACACATTGATTTTGAGAATTTGGTGTCCATAGAGTTCCGATATGCCTTTTATTCAAATGTCGGAAGGAATCATAAACACCATCTGGTGAGCTTGATCAAGCTGTTCGTATTCCAGAAGCTACTGGGCATACAGACCGATAAGCTGACCTTGATCATACTGAAACTGAGCCGTGAATTACGGGAGTTTTGCGGCTTTGAGACGGTTCCGGACGCCTCTTTGCTGTCTCGCTTCCGCGAGCGTGTTCTGCCCTATCTGGAAGCGATATTTGAAAAATTAGTAGAAATGACCGAGCCTATTTGTCAGGAGATCGACAAGGAGAAAGCATCGTATCTGATCTATGATACAACCGGACTCGAAGTAAAAGTGAAGGAAAACAATCCGAAATTCTTGAACGGGAAGCTGAAGGAGGCGAAGAAATTCCAGAAGAATAATCCCGATTACAATCCTTACGTAGGCGTTTATAAACTACTCCCCGACGCGGCCGAAGCCAACAAGGACGTTCATCAGCAATACATCAACGGACATTACTGCTACGCTGTAAAGGCCGGTTTCGTTACCAACGGTCTCGGTATCGTCAGACATATTTCTGTTTTCGACTCGGATTTTAAGGCCAATCATCCTGAAATCGTTTCACAGAAGAGTGACGATCCCGATACTGACAAGGAAATTGGTGACTCTACGGCACTGAAGCCCGTTTTGTCCGATTTTTTCAGCACCCATCCCTCATTCCGTTATTCTGCGTTTCTGGGTGATGCTGCCATGGATTCCTATCAGAACTATACCATGCTTCGGGATGACTTTGGGTTTGACCGTGTGTGTATTCCTTTGAATCTCCGCAATTCCAAAACCTCGTCGGCAGATTTTGATTCCGACGGCACGCCTGTTTGTCCCGTTGACAAAACGCCCTTCCGCTTCGTGGGTGTTTGCCGTGGGCAAAAGCGTTCCTTCCGTATGAAATGGGTCTGCCATAAGTCTATGAAAAAGCGCAATACCAGAGTCTGCACTTGTGAGCATCCTTGCACCGCTTCCAAATACGGCAAGTGCGTCTATACCTATCCAAACAAGAATTTCCGTCTTTATCCCGGCGTGCCTCGCAACACCGAGCTTTGGGATGATCTTTACCGTCATCGTGTTCAGATCGAACGCACCATCCACATCTTCAAGGATTCCTTTGCCTTGGATGCTCGCAAGTCCCTTTCTTCTGTTTCCTTAAAAGCTGATCTT
>JAZNUO010000051.1:0-5769 GCA_045592305.1 Eubacteriales bacterium
GGGAAATCCTCCTGCTGCGGAGGATGCGCGGGCTGTGCTATGGCGGGTCACTGTCACCCCAACGGAGCGAAACCCGCCGACACCGCCGAGAGCAAGCCCGAGGAACCCGCTACCCCTACCGAGGAGGTGACTGTATGATCCGCATTACCGTACAGGTTGACGGCATGATGTGCGGAATGTGCGAGGCTCACGTCAACGATGCCGTCCGCAAGCATCTCACCGTCAAAAAGGTGGCCTCCAACCACAAAAAGAAGGAGACCGTCATCCTCACCGAGCAGGATATTCCCGACGCGCGGCTGGAGTCGGTCATCACCGAGAGCGGCTACACCTTCATGGGCGCTACTCGCGAGCAGGACCGTTCCCGCGGGCTGAAAGCACTGTTCAAAAAGTAATTCCCTCCCATTCAATATCTCCTCGATCAGAGATATGCCATATTCTTCCTGAAACCGCGACCCCACAAACCCCGCAAAAGCGGGACAAACGAGCAAACCGCCAAGCCCTGTCTGTTTGATGGGGCTTGGCGGTTTTTACTCAGTTCCATTCAGATCTCGCTGTATCCCCCCAAGAAGGCAAAGGTCTCGCAGCTCCGCTCCAAATCCGAAAGGAGGTAGCGGATGCGATCCTCGGCGGGGGAGGCTTCGAAATCGAAATAGAAGCGCATGTCGAAGTCCCGTCCCTCAATGGGGCGGTTCTCCAGCTTGGTGAGGTTGACCCCCTGAGCGGTGAACTTAGCCAACGTAGCGTACAGGGAGCCGGGCTCGTGGGGCAGGGTCAGCATGAGGCTGATCTTGGTCGCGCCGGGGTAGACGCGGAGGTCCTTGGTGATGCAGATGAAGCGGGTATCGTTGCGCCCCGCGTTCATAATGGCGCTCCCATCGGCCAGTTGGGCAAGGCTGTAGAGGGAGGCGCAGGACTCCGAGGCGATGGCGGCCACGTCGTCCCGATCCATGGCGGCCACGGTGGCGGCGGCCTCGGCGGTGTTGCGGCAGACGTGGGTCTTGATCTCGGGATGAGCCTCCAGGAAGCGGCGGCACTGACCCAGGGCCTGACTGTGGGAGTAGACCTCCCGAATATTCTCCAGCTTGGTGCCGGGCTTGCCCAGCAAGCGGTGGTCGATGCGGAGCTTGACGCTGCGAACGATGGAGAAATTGTACTTCTGCATGAGATCGTAGACCTCGTTGACGGTTCCGTAGGTGCTGTTCTCGATGGGGAGAACACCGAACTCGCAGTCTCCCCGCTCTACCGCCTCGAAAACGTCACCGAAGGTGCCGTAGTAGCGGATGCGGGGCAGGCTGAACAGACGATCCGCGGCGATCTGGCTGTACGCCCCCTCTACCCCCTGACAGGCCACCAGACCCCCGTCGGGAAAGACAGCGGGAGTGGACTCCATGGCCCGCACGATGCGCTCGGACACGTCCTCGGGGTGATCGGTGGCGTGGGCGGCGGCCAGCAGGCTGGATTGGCGGGCTTTGGAGAGGTCCATCATGACCGTGAAGAAGATCTTGGCGTAGTAGCGGTAGTCCCGCCCCGCCATGTCCGCCATGTCCGCCAGAATCTCCCGCTCGCGGGTACGGTCATAGACGGGAAGCCCATGCTCTCTCTTGTAGTCCGCCACGTCGGCGGCCACGTCCATGCGGCGGCAGAATTTCTCCACCAGCTCGCGGTTCAGCGCGTCGATCTCGGCGCGGCTTTCTTGAATATCTCTTGCCATAGTCGGCTCCTTTGGGCTGTGAACACATTTTGGGGAGAACGGCCTCCGGCGGCTTAAGGACCCTTTTGGAAACCTCCTCGCTTCGCTCGGGGCAAATTCGCCTGCGGCGAAGTTTGCGAGGGTCCTTAAGAATCTCCTAAAACTTTCAAAAAAGTATGGATAAACCAAGGAGAACAGAAGTCCGTAACCGTCTTGGTAAGCCACATGGGGCCCCTTCCCCATTGCGCTATTCGGAGAACGGGATTAAGTCAAAGCTTTTTGACAAGCCCGTTCAATACATGAAAATCATTTCGGGGGAAGAACCGTTCACGGCTCTCCCCCCAAGCGGTTTTATTCGACCGAAATCACGAAATCGTAGAGAGGCTGACCGCCGTAGAGCAGGCTGAACTCAGCGTCGGGCATCTCGGCCTTCATCTTCTCAAAAATGATGTTGGCGTTCTCCTCGGTGACATCGTCACCGTAGAGGACGGTCACGAAGGAGGCGTCGGGGAAGTTGCGGAGCATCTCTAAAATGATGATCTCGTAGTCGGTGCCGGTATAGCCGATCTTGCGGTCGCACAGACCCATGTACTCGCCCGCCCTGATGGACAGACCGTCAATAGCGGCATCCTTCACGGCGCGGGTAACGGAGAGGGTGTGCACCATGCCGAAGGTCTCGGTCATGGCGGCGGCGTTGTCGTCGGCGGGGGAGGTGGGGTCAAAGGCCAGCATAGCCGACATACCCTCGGGTACGCTGCGGGTCTCCAGGACAATGACGCGCTGCTGGGGGATCAGGCCCTCGGCCACCTCAGCCTCGATGATGGCGGCGGCTTGGTTGGCCACCATGATGATGTTCTTGTTGTTGGGCAGAACAAAGACCTCACGGCCGCGGGTTCTGCGGATGGCATCCAGCAGGTTGTCGGTGGAGGGGTTCATGGTCTGACCGCCCGTGACGATCTCGTGGACACCCAGCTCGCGGAAGATCCCCGCGGTACCCTCGCCCAGACAAACGGCCACGAAGCCGAAGTCCTTATCGGGTGTGTAGTCGATGGGCGGATCGATCTCGCCCTTGTCGGCCTTCTCGCCGGCGGAGGTGAGAGCCGAGTGTTGCTTCTTCATGTTCTCGATCTTGACCATCTCCAGAGCACCGTACTTGACGGCCTCGGACAGGACCATGCCGGGATCGTTGGTGTGGATATGCACCTTGATGATCTCCTCGTCATCCACAAAGACCATGCTGTCGCCCAGCGGAGAGATGAACTCCTTGAAGGCCTCGGCGGTTCCCTCACCGCGGAAGCTGTCGGACTTGCCCACGATGCACTCGGTGCAGTAGGCGAAGGTGATGGAATCGGTATCGAACTCACCGAAATCGGCGCCCTCGTCGCGCTCTGCGCTCTCATCGTCGGAGCCCTCCACGGCGGCCACGTCGTGACCCTTCAGGGAAGCCAGCATACCCTTGAGCATGGTGACGAAGCCCTGACCGCCCGCGTCCACCACGTTGGCCTGCTTCAGGACGGGGAGCATCTCGGGCGTCTGCTCCAGTACCTCCTCGGCCCCCTCCAGCAGGCGCTCAAAGAAAGCCTCGGGGTTGCCGCGGAACTGCTCGGATTCAGCCTCGGCGATCTCGGCAGTCCCCCGCATAACGGTCAGGATGGTGCCCTCGGCGGGCTTGCTGACGGCGCGGTAGGCCTCGTTGGTACCGCTGCGGATGGCCTTGGCGATGTCGTCGGAATCAGCGGATTCCAGACCCTCAAAGGACTTGGACATACCGCGGAAGAACAGGGACAGGATCGCGCCCGAGTTGCCTCTGGCGGCGCGAAGGAGACGGTTAGCCACGCGGGAGGCGGCCTCGGCCAGGGTGCCGGGCTCCACCTGGATCTCACGGGCGGGCTTCATGGTCAGGGACATATTGATGCCCGTATCGCCGTCGGGAACGGGGAATACGTTCAGGTTGTTGATCTCGGTCTTTTCGGTGTCCAGGGAATTCGCGGCGGAGGCCACCATTTTCTGGAACTGCTCGCCATCAATGACTTTCTTAGACATAATTACAAACCAAGCCTTTCATCATCATTTTCGGTTGTATTTGAGGTTGCGTTGGGTTTTGCCCGAGGGTTCCCCGCGGTCGGGGACGGATCAGAGCAGCTCGGCCACGTCCAGCACCAGACGCTCGGTCTTTTCCCAGCCCAGACAGGGATCGGTGATGGACTTACCGAAGCCCTCCTCCGTGACCTTGCGGGAGCCGTCCTCAAGATAGCTCTCGATCATGAAGCCCTTGACCATGCGGCTGATGTCGCCGTTGTGGCGGCAGGCGTGGAGGACCTCCTTGCAGATGCGGGGCTGCTCCAGATATTTCTTGCCGGAGTTGGCGTGGTTGGTGTCCACCACCACGGCGGGATTGATCAGCTTGGGGCTCCCCACGTAGAGCTCGGCCAGGTGGGCCAGATCCTCGTAGTGGTAGTTGGGAAGGCTGTGACCCTGCTTATTGACGTAGCCGCGGAGGATGGCGTGAGCCAAGGGGTTGCCCGAGGTCTGCACCTGCCAGCCGCGGAAGATGAAGGAGTGGGACTGTTGAGCCGCGGTCAGGGCGTTCATCATGACCGACAGGTCGCCGCCGGTGGGGTTCTTCATGCCCACGGGGCAAGCCACGCCGCTGGACACCAGACGGTGCTCCTGATTCTCCACCGAGCGAGCGCCGATGGCCACGTAGGAGAGCAGATCGTCCAGATAGCGGTAGTTGGCGGGGTAGAGCATCTCGTCCGCGGTGGGGAGACCGAACTCGGTCAGCACGCGGGTGTGCAGCGCACGGATGGCCAGAATACCCTTGTACATATCGGGGGCATCGTTGGGGTCGGGCTGATGAAGCATACCCTTGTAGCCCTCGCCCGTGGTGCGGGGCTTACCCGTGTAGATGCGGGGGATCAGAATCAGCTTGTCGGCTACCTTGTCCTGCAAGAGGCGCAGACGGCGGACGTACTCGATCACAGGCTCCTCGCTGTCGGCCGAGCAGGGACCGATGACCAGCACCTTCTTGTGGGACTCTCCCGTAAACACGCGGGCGATCTCGGCATCAACGGCAGCCTTGACGGCGGCGGCCGCAGAGGAGACGGGATACCGCTCCTTGGTCTCTTGGGGGATGGGCAGCTTATGAATGAAATTCATGGACATGGCATTTTCTCCTGTTTCTTCCCGTCGGAAGGCTGGGGCGGGGCGCGCGGATCACGGTGCTCAGGGCGCGGGATGGGGGCGCTGTGTACCTCGGTCTTGCGGCGAATGATCTCGCTGACTACACCCGAACGCGTGAAGCGCGGTACATACGGGTACAGACATACACACTAATTATACCGCAAAAGCCCATATTTGTCAAGAGTTTTCCCCGCGTTTTGGGATGTGTTCACAAAAACTGTGAGTTTGTACCTCTTTTCTCACGGCATTGACGAATATTTTGGCAAAATGCGAAAAGAGCGCCGCAGATTCACGTATTTATGTAAATTGAATACGAACCGACGCAAGCCGAAATGTCGGGATTCGTCGAACATTTTTTCGAAAAAGGGCTTGCATTTTGGAGCCGAGTATGGTATAATAGCAAAGTACGAATTCCATATCTACCCGTGGCACAGCTGGATAGCGCGTCAGACTCCGACTCTGAAGGTCGAAGGTTCGAATCCTTTCGGGTAGGCCAAAACAAAAGCACCACTTCAGTGGTGCTTTTGTTTTGGCTATTCGTGAGGACGAGAGCGTGAGTGGAAGCACCAAGATAGAAATGGGCATGCCGCTTTTTTGGGGGTGCTTCCTGCCCTCGCACAGCGAGGGCGGGGTTCACCTTTCGGGTAGGTACTCCTCACAAATTTAAACGTAACTATTCAGCCGCCCTTCAAATTGGGGTTTATCGGCGCGATAGACTCCATGTACTTTTCTCTCCCTGTCGAGAGAAAAGTACCAAAAGAGCGCCATAGAGCCTCAGCCTTTGCTGCGAACTCTTCCTCTGGCTTCTCGATCCTTGCCTTCTGCTCGCTCTTCACGCCCTTGCGTCCGCTCTCCTTCGCTACCTTGGTATAAAGCGCTGTGTTGATTACGGTACC
>JAZNUO010000052.1:0-12092 GCA_045592305.1 Eubacteriales bacterium
GAGTGCTCCTCCGACCGCCTGAAGGAAGACCTTATGTCTGCCTTCCCCATCGTAAACAAGTACGATATCTACGTTTTCGATCCCGTCGCCGAGACCCGCGAGCTGGAGCAGGTCGAGGAGGCCATCAAGACCGCCTGTCCCAACTACTCCTACGAGGAGATGGACTACGATCACATGCTGACCGAGTACACCAGTGATGAAGAGAACCCTCCCGTCTTTAAGATGGCTCTGGAGTACACCATCGAAGCCGATGGCTTCACCGTGCGTATGCCCGCCAACGGTATCCGCTTCAACGAGTCGAAGTTCCAGCTCACCAACGTAACCATCCTCCCCTACATGGGCGCGGGTAACAACGCCTACGAGGGCTACGCCTTCTACCCCGACGGCTCGGGCGCACTGTTCGCCTTCGAGGATCTGGTTGACGCGCCCGGCTCCAACGTCAGCTCCAAGATCTACGGCACCGATTACGCCTACCATAAGCTGTCCGGTACCTACCAGCAGACGGTCCGGTATCCCGTTTTCGGTATCGTGGAGAACACCCGCTACTATGACTGCATCGCAGACGACGAGTCCACGGGCGAGCTCAAGACCACTACCATCAGCGGTACGGTCTACGACGCTTACCGGAAGGCTGACGAGGCAGGTAACGCCTCCGCTCCCATCCACCAGCAATTCGATTCGCTCATTGACTCCGCTGAGATCACCGAGCGCACCGAGAAGCACGGCTTCGTGGCCATCATCGAGGAGGGCGACGCTCTGACCGAGCTGCGCTACTCCCACCCCGGTGTCCTGTCTCCCTATGACACCGTCCAGATGAACTTTAACCCCCGTCCCAAGGACTCCTACAACGTCGCCGATGCCATCTCCGTGGGCACCAACAGCGAGTGGACCGTGGTTTCCAACCGTAAGTACGTTGGCAACTACAAGATCCACTACATCATGCTGGCCGATGAGACTATCGCCCAGAAGAACGGGCTGAAGCCCGGCACCTGGTACGAGTCAAGCTGGCTGGGTATGGCCAAGGCTTATCGCGATTATCTGGCGAACAAGGGCGTTTTGAAGCCCCTCGCGGATGACGTGACCTCCAAGGACATCCCCCTGTACATCGAGGCATTCGGTGCTATGGAGGTTGTGGAGAAGATCGCTTCCGTCCCCGTTGAGGTGATGAGACCCCTGACCTCTACGCAAGACGTCATTACCATGTACGAGGAGCTCTCGGGCAAGGGCGCGACCAACATCAACTTCAAGCTGACGGGTTACGCCAACGGTGGTATGTTCGCCACCGTTCCCAAGAACCTCAAGTGGGAAAAGGCCGTCACCAAGGATATGTCCATGCAGGAGCTCTTCGACTACGCCGCCGGCGTGGAGAACGGCACGCTGGGCCTGTATCCCGACTTTGATTTCGCTTACGTCAACGCCGATACCCTGACGGATGGCTTCGCCATGAGAAAGCACTCCATCCGCTCCATCGACGATCGTATGATCTTCAAGCGCGACTGGATTCCCACTCAGCAGAGATACGGCGGATTCTTCACCATGGTCGTCTCCCCCGCATACTATGAGAACTTCTACGTGAAATTCATGGAGAAGTACCTTGACCACGCTAACGTGTCGGGTATCTCGGTGGGTTCTCTGGGTAACGCCTTGAACTCCGACTTTGATGAGGATGAGCCTTACAACCGCGAGGATGCTAAGAAGTTCACCACTAAGGCTCTGGAGTACATCTCCGGTAAGGACGATACCGCGCTGGAGATCATGGTGGACGGCGGTAACGCTTACACCTGGATGTACGCCGACCACATTCTGGGCGCGGCTCTGGATTCCTCCCGTTACATCAAGGCCAGCTACAGCGTTCCCTTCGTGGGCGTTGTCCTGCACGGCTACACCAACTTCACCGGCACTCCTCTGAACATGGAGGGCGACGTGAACTACGCTAAGCTGAAGGCCATTGAGAACGGCGCATCGGTCTACTTCACGCTGTCCTATCAGAACACTCAGAAGCTGAAGGAAGACATCGTGCTCAACCAGTATTACTCGGTCCGCTATGACATCTGGTTCGATGACGTGGTCGAGATCTACAACGAGTTGAATGCCGAGCTGAAGGACGTTCAGAACAAGCTCATCATTGACCACCAGTTCCTGTCCGGTATGCGTGTTCCCGACGTGGACGAGCTGGATCGCGATCTGACCAAGGAGTTCGACACTATCCTCGACTTCCAGAACAACAAGGCTGAGTACGAGGAGAAGCAGCAGGCAGAGGCTGTCGCCGATGCCCGCGATGCCATCGCAAGCGTTGAGGTCGCGGCAGGGAAGTTCGTTAAGGACTGCATCGCCTACTACAGCGGTATTTCCGGCGCTGCTTACATGTATGTCACCGGTGATCGTTCCTTCGAGCGCCGTCTGGCTGTTTACGTGGAGGCCAAGGATTCCTACGGTGAGATCAAGGCGGAGTACGAAGCCGCCGATCCCGCCCGCAAGCAGGAGCTTGCTCCCGCTCTTGCAACCGCCGAGAGTGCCGAGAGGCTGGCTCTGGGTCAGCTCAGAACCTACATCCGTAACGTCGGCCGCGCCATTCTGACCATTGAGAAGGAGTACACCGCTCTGACTCAGCTTCTGGCTGACGCTCAGTCCGGTAAGCTGCTCATCAACAGTACCGCGGGCTGCCCTCAGTCCATTATCGACGAGATCGAGATCCAGCTTGCCAACACCGAGAAGGCCATGCAGACCACTCTCGGCGTCAAGTTCGATATGACCGTGGATAAGGCCGAGGTGGACACCTTCCTGTACACCCATGTTTCTACCCTGATCTTCTCCTGCTACGGCGAGGCCGACCACAACAGCGCCGGTATCGTTGGTAAGGCAGAGAAGCTCTACGAAATGCTGGCAAACGAGGATTACGGCTTGCAGATCTACGAGCTGGATCTCCTCCGCTATCTGGATGCCAACAGGGATCTGACCGACGACGAGCTCATCTCCAAGTACGGTCTGAAGGCAGATCAGTCCTCCATGGACGGTCTGATCCTCTACGTCAGTGAGCTGCTGGGCGATTCCTACGACTTCGATCCCGTCGTCGAGAAGCTGGAGAACGGCGTTGAGGATAGCATCCGCGACTACTTCGTCTCCATGCTCTTCGATCAGATCACGAGTCTGTCCGAAAAGTCCACGGTTCCTTCCTTGAACTTTGTTCCCACCCGTGTCAACGAGGAAGGCAGGATCCTTTCGAATACGACCAATATCAATAACGTCAAGAAACTGATCGATGACCAGATCAAGTCTATGCTGACCGGCGATAAGGGCTTGATCAGCAGAGTTGAGGACGGCGACTACACCCTGTCCAAGATGTTCACCGAGGAGCAGATGAACAAGCTGGTGAAGTTCGTCGTGGAGATCATCCGTCAGAACACCCGTACCGAGGATAACGCGATTCCCGCCGACAAGGCCGTGGAATACGCTACTCCCGATACCATGAAGGATGACATCCGCAACTACATTGAGGGTAGCTACTATCGCGCCGTCATCTCCAGAATCTGCCCCGACGATGCCGGTAAGGTCAAGCTTCAGGTCATTACGGTCGCTACCCAAACCAACTCCAGCATTGATCTCCTGGTCAGCCTGCGCGCGGACACCTACGAGTATGACGATGAGACCAAGTACGAGGATCTCGTGAAGGCTATGAGAGCCGACACCGTGCTTCAGGCTATGCTGGACAACATCAACGATTCGGTCAAGGACGCTTACGGTAACGTTAGTGACGTTCGCGCCAACCTGGAGAAGGCGTTCGTGACGGCATTCGCGGCCCAGGCTCTGGGTAAGGATAGGGCTCCCCTGCTGGAGAGAGTTTCCTACGAGGTCGAGGATGCCGAGGGCAACAAGATCAAGCACGATCTCCGTACCGAGGCTCAGGATATCCTGGATTCCAAGCTGACCGCAACCTTGACGCAGACCGAGGTCGATGCCCTGATCGCCGAGATCGTGGCTCTCCACGCAAACTACGTCGACAAGCTGCCCGATGGCTACGACGCTACCGCCGACGTAACCAACTACGTCTACTTCTACCTGCTGAAGGCTATGAGCGAGCAGACTCTGCGTGAGACGGACAACTACTTCTACGATGCGCAGATGGCTAAGCTGGATGCCGCTATCCGCGCCAAGGCCGACGAGAAGATCGCCGCTATCAAGGCTAAGCTGCCCGCTGACTACGATGTCTACGACATCTGCAATGAGGTCACTGCCGTTCTGGGTGATCCCAATGACAATGCCCAGGCCTTCGTGGATGCCCTGATGGCTCAGATCACGCACACCGCTGACGGTAAGTTCTCTCTCGAGGAGGACGTTCTGGCGTACTACGCCTACCTGCTCTTCGCCGGCTTCGAGGACTTTGATCTCTCCGAGGCTCCCACGCTCTCCGCCGTGAAGGGTGGTGCCACCAAGGTCAAGAACGCTCTGAAGATCCTGGACAAGGACTTCGAGGATCGCCTGCCTCTGCTGATGGCACAGGCTAAGGCGAACACCGAGCGCGGCCAGATGCCCAACTATTCTCTCGCCGCACTCCTGACCGAGGACGAGATGAAGGCTCTGGGCGACGAGCTGGTCAATGCCCTCATCAAGGCCAAGTTCGAGACGGATGATCGCGATGCCCTGCATTCTGAGACGCTGGAGTATCTCTGCTATTGCTACTACAACACCGTTCTGGAAATGCTGGCCGCCGATAAGCTGCCCAAGTTCCACGTATCCGAGGTCTACCCGGGCACTCTGAGTGAATCCGCTGCCGGCCTGAAGAACCTGATGTACTACTACGTCATGGCGTACACCGGCATGACCGAGGATGAGATCACCGCCCTGATCGAGCCCAAGAAGGGTACCGGTTCCGACGAAGAAGACGGTGATGAGGCTTCCCGCTACCTGTCCGATGACGGTCGCATCGTATCTGTTACCTACGGTACCAAGAACGCTGACGGCAGTTACACCGCATACAAGACCTTCATCCTGAATTACAACAACTTCTCGGTGAACGTCGACTATGATGATGTCACATATACCATCCCTGCATACGGTTATGTGGTCGTGATGCACTGATGCGGACTACGAAAGAAAGAGAGGTAACATTATTATGACCAATGAAGCGAGGCTTCAACAGACGGTCAGCGCGCCCAAGACCAAGAAGCGCAAGGTTGCTTCCTTGGACAGGAAGAAGGCCCGCGCCGGCTGGATATTCGTCCTTCCCTTCGTCATTGGTTTCGTTCTCGTTTACCTGCCTATTATCTGGAACTCCATCTTCATGAGCTTCCATAGCCTCCATATCGTGACCGGTGGCGGTTACACTCTGGAGTTCGTAGGCCTCGAGAACTACAGTGACGCCCTGTTTAAGGACCCGCACTTCGTTCAGACCCTGATTCAGGGTCTGAAGGAGCTGGCCTTCGACGTTCCCGCGATCCTGATCTTCTCCCTGTTTATGGCCGTTCTTCTGAACCAGAAGATGGCCGGCCGAGCCGTATTCCGCGCGATCTTCTTCATCCCCGTCATTCTTTCCACGGGTATCATGGAGACCATCGAGGGCCAGAACATTCTGGGCTCTATGATGGAGGGCAGTGACAGTATTGACGGCTCGGGGCAAAGTGCCGCCAGCGAGATCGTATCGGTCATGGATGTGGAACAGTTGTTCAACTCCATGAAGATGGGTAAAGAGCTTGTGGAATACGTCGTTCGGATGATCAACGAGATCTATGATATCGTCAACCGTTCGGGTGTTCAGATGCTGATCTTCTTAGCCGGTCTTCAGTCTATCTCTCCCGCCATCTACGAGGCCTGCCGTATCGACGGCTGTACCTCTTGGGAGACCTTCTGGAAGATCACCTTCCCCATGATCAGCCCCATGATCCTGGTCAACGCTGTGTACACCATCATCGACTCCTTCACGACCGATTCCAATTCGGTCATGAAGTACATCGGCACCGTGTATCAGAAATCCGACGGACAGGTTCAGTCCTCTGCCATGGCATGGATGTACTTCATCATCGTTATGCTCATCCTGGCAGCGGTGGCCGGTATCTTCTCGGCCTTCGTCTTCTACCAGAAACGTGATTAAGGAGGTATCGAATCGTTATGGATATGCAAAATACACCCAGAATCACGAAAGAATCCAAGAATAAGATCCGCGTTGAGTTTGACCGCACGCCTCTGAAGGATAGACTGAAGGCCAAGTTCCTGAATCTCTACTTCTTCCAGCAGGTCGCATGGATCATCTTCCGTATGGTCCTGCTCGTGGGTATTTCCTACGTGGTTCTGTTCCCCTTCATCTCCAAGATCGCCGGCTCCTTCATGTCCCCCGAGGATTTCGTGGACGTGACGGTCCGTCTGATCCCCAAGAACTTTACCCTGGACATCTATAAGGCAGTCCTCTTTGAGCTGGATTACTGGGAGGCGTTCATCAACACCTTCATCATCTCCCTGCTCTGCGCGGGGCTTCAGATGTTCATCTGTTGTCTGATCGGTTACGGTCTCGCAAAGTTCCGCTTCAAGGGCAACAGCATCGTCATGCTGCTGGTTATCCTGACCATGATCGTCCCTCACCAGACCCTACAGCTATCCATGTTCATGCACTTCCGTTACTTCGATGTTCTGGGGATCCTGTCCTTCCTCAGCGGCGGTGCCAGCATCGGCTTCATGCCTGATAGCTTCAACGAGCTGCTGGCGGGTATCCAGATCCTCAAGCTGGAGGATTTCGCCCTGCCTCTGACCAACACCTACTGGCCTCTGGCGATCCTGTCGGCAACCGGTCTGGCATTCAAGAACGGTCTGTACATCTTCCTGCTCCGTCAGTTCTTCACGGGCGTGCCGGACGCTCTGGAGGAGTCCGCGTACATCGACGGTTCGGGCGTGTTCCATACCTTCTTCACCATCATTCTGCCCCTGTCCATCCCCATGATGGTCACGGTGTTCATGTTCTCCTTCTGCTGGCAGTGGATGGACGACTTCTACACCGAACTGTTCTTCACCACGGCCAAGATCACCCTGATGCCCGACATCGTGGAGGTCCCCCCGTCCTTGAAGACCGACTACGCGGGTCAGAATATGTACTACGCGGCCATTCGCAATACTTGCGGCCTGTGTATCATCGCTCCCCTGGTGATTCTGTACTGCTTTGGTCAGAACTTCCTGGTTCAGGGTATCGAGCGCTCCGGTCTGACCGCTGAGTAATGTCTGACGGGTGGTTGGGGCTTTGCCCCAATCCCCCACAACTCCCTTTGAAAAAGGGGTTGATCCCTAAGCTGAAAAAGGCTGTCACTCCCTTAGGGGAATGGCAGCCTTTTGGGGTTTACAGAGCCGTCTATCAAGGGTCTGTGAGAATTGGGGTAAGCCTCGGGGCGCAGAATTGCGGTTGCCTTGACGGAGGGGTCAGGCCTCTAACTGTCTGCCGAGAAAACCCGCGGCGGTCTGGATGAGCTTGGCTTCAATGTCAAAGGCCAGACGGTCGGTGCCGTCTCCCTCAATGGGCTTGGCGGACACCACGCAGCCCACGATGTCCCCCTCGCTGATGATGGGCATGGCGCAGCTAACGGTGTGCGAGCCGCCGTCGCGGATGATGTTTCGGGGCTCGGTGTCCCCGTTGTTGGCGTAGAAGGAGCGATTCTCCATAATGTGCTCCACGGCCTCGGAGAGGGACTTTTCGTGATATTCCCGCTTGGAGATCCCCGCGCAGGCGATGACCGAGTCTCGGTCGCAGATGACCACCGAGAGCCCACAGGTCTTGTGAAGGGTGTCGGCGTACTGCCCCGCGAAGGCGGCCAGCTCGCCGATAGGGGAATATTTCTTGAAGATGACCTCCCCCTCGCGGTCGGTGTAGATCTCCAGGGGATCCCCCTCGCGGATGCGCATGGTGCGGCGGATCTCCTTGGGGATGACGACACGGCCGAGGTCATCAATGCGGCGAACAATTCCGGTAGCTTTCATATATATAAATCTCCTTGTTTGACAGATTTGTACTGTTAGTATCTGCAAAGCAAAAGGATTTATACAAAAATCTGACATGAAAACGAAAACGAAAACAGTATTCGAATAACAATCGGCGGGGGATATAACCCCGCCGGTCGGCTATACAGGAAACGGTGCCATCCTTGCGGATGACACCGTTTTTCCTATGGAATGGAATCAGTTGGCGGAGGTATCGGTGGCGGTAGTCCCCACAACCTTCAGGCAGTCGTTGCTGACGTAATACTGCTTGACCTCGACCTTGGCGTTACCCTCGGCATCGGTCTCGGTCTCGGAAACCACCTCGAAGAGGATGCGGCTCCACTTCTCGCTGACGGCCACGCGCGTGACCTTGGTGCCCTTCTTCAGGCTGCCGCGGATGGACAGCTCGCTGGCGGTAGAGGGGTAGGAACGGACGTTCACGGCCTCAACGGTGATCTCGACCTCCTCCTCGACGTCGGTGAAGCCTTCGGTAGCGGCTACGTCGGCGGCGACGGTCTTGGCGATGTAGCAATCCTTGTTCTCACCGTCCACGGAGTAGGTGACACGATACCAGTTGTCGCTCTCACCGGTCACGTCCAGGATCTTGCCCTCGGAGGGCCAGCCCACGGCGTTGTTGTCGGCCAGAACGGTGGAGGTGCGGACGGTAGCCACGCCGGCAAAGACCACGACCTTCTTGGTCACGTCCACAAAGGTGGGATTGGTCTCGGAGGGATCGAAGGGATCGGTCTCAGGCTCGGGATTCTGGATCTCGGTGACGTCGTTACCGTTCTCGTCGGTACCGATCACAATGTAGCTATCCTCGGGGGTGTTGCCCGAGTCGGTGGTCTCATTACCGGAACCGGGCTTGGTGCAGGCGGTCACGCTGGCCACCAGCAGACCGGCCAGAAGCAGGGCGATCAGTTTCTTGTTCATGGGTTTTTTCCTCCTGTATGCATGAATTTTTCATCTAACGGCATAAGGCAAACGAACGGACTCCGCCTGCCGATCTTGTTGGGGTAACACAAGATATACTTGGATACCTTGTATTATAACACAATATATCGGGCTTGTCAAGGGATGCGGAAGGCAATCCAACTGCCTAATTGTAAATTTTTTTACACGGCGAAGCGAATCAAAGGGGATTCAGTGAAGAAGGGTCAGGCAAGGCGAGGTGATGAGGTTTTCACGGTTGCAGACCACCAGCACGTGGCTACAGGCGTACTCCCGGCAAAGGGCGGAGAGATGGGAGTGGTCGGTGTTGCCCGTAAGGTTGACCATGACGATATCGAAGTGGCGGGCGAGGAAGGGAACCATGCTGTTGGCGAAGGAATCCCGCGCCAGAAGCAGGCGGGGACGGGGCTCCCCGCGGTCTGCGGCTTCTTGATCCACAATGAACAGCATATCGTGAGTGCCGTCCAGAAAGGCGCTGTATTTATCCTTTTCTGACAGGTATTTTTCGCTGATAAAGCCCGAATCGGTGACGGGCTTGAGACCCTCGCCGCTATGCTCGAGAACGGCGTAGCGGCTGTCATCGGGAGTTTCCCAGATCTCCAGAGTGTCGGGAGCAATAAAGGAAAGCCCCGCGCGGGAATGGGTGGTGCCGTAGAAATCGGGGATCGACCGTACCGTAAAGGTTTCGGCGGGGAGGATCTGATCCTCCATCCCCCAAGACTCCATGACGGCGGCATAGGCCACGTACGCTCCCTTGGTGGTCCAATGGTGGTCGGTGCGGTAGTAGACGTACTCGCCCGCGTTATGCATCCCGCGGAAGGTGTCCAGCAGCTCCACGCTGTTGACCTTTGCGCCCCCGAGGGTGGCTTGGATGGTATCGTCCAGCCCGTCGGAGATGTCCGAGGGGTAGGCGAAATCCCCCACCGTCACGTCAACGGTGCGGGGGGCCAGAAGCACGCAAAGGGGGATACCCCTATGGGTGAGGGTCTCATCCAAAGCGATGAGAGCGTTCAGCCCCTTTTCCACGTGGGCGGGACTGTAGTAGTCGGTGTTCTCCAGCCGCTCAAAGCGGGACAGGTAGGCATCGAAGCGGCGCACGGCAAGCTGACCGTTCTTGCCCACCAGCACGCCGTTGCTCTCCCCCCGCAAAGCCCCCAGCTCGCCCAGAGCGTGAACCCCCACCCAGGTATTGCGCAGGGGGAACTGATCCGAGTAATAGGTGATGAGGCGGGAGGAAACCTGACCGCTCAGCCAGTTGTCGGCGGTGAAGTCGGGGAAGGTCTGGAGGGGACGGTTCTCCTCCGGGGAGAAGGTCAGGTCGGGCACCACCCAGAAGGCCGCGCCAAACCCGAGGATCAGGGCGAGGAACAGGGCGGTGACGGTGAGATCGATTTTTCTTTTCATAAGGATCCTTTTAGAAAATAAAGTAAAGGAAGGGGCTGAAGGTGCCGCTGACCATGTAGGCTACGGCCAGAAGCAGGGCCACACCGATCAGGACGGGGCGCAGAACCGCCAAGCGGGGGCGGCTCCTCTCCAGCTTGGTCATGAGCCTTGCGGGGAAGGGGGTGGCGGCGATCATCGAAACGGTGAGTAGCGGCAGAGACCGCCAAAGCTCGTAGCCCACGGTGGGGGAGGCGAAGCCCACGGTGCCCGCGCCAAACAGACCGCCGATGACGGCGAAGGCCTCGGAGAGGGTGGTATGGTCGAAGATCATCCAGCCCATGCCCACCAGCAGGAGCGCCCAAATATGACCCAGCGCGCGGGTGACGGTATTCTTCTCAAACCACTTGAGCAGGAAGGCCTTTTCCAGAGCGAGGAGGATGAAGTAGAACACACCCCACAAAACGAAATTCCATGACGCGCCGTGCCAGAAGCCCGTGAGGAGCCAGACCACACCCATGTTGAAAAACTGACGGGGCAGTCCCTTGCGGTTGCCCCCCAGAGGGATGTAGACGTACTCGCGGAACCAGGAGGACAGGGAAATATGCCACCGCCGCCAGAAATCGGTGATGGAGGAGGCCAGATAGGGGTAGTTGAAGTTCTCTAAAAACTCAAACCCGATCATGCGCCCCAGACCGATGGCCATGTCGGAGTAGCCCGAGAAGTCAAAGTAGATGTGGAGGGTGTAGGTCAGCACCATGAGCCAGGCGGTCAGGGTGGTGGGTTCCACCGCGTAGACCGTACCGAGGTAGGCGTAGACCGAGGCGAGGGAATCACCCAGCAGGATCTTTTTGGCGAATCCCACCGTAAAACGGCTGACACCCGAGGAAAACTTGTCCACCGAATGGGTACGGGTCATGAGCTGATCGTCCACGTCGCGGTAGCGGACGATGGGACCCGCGATGAGCTGGTGAAACAGGGCAACGTAGGCACCGAAGGAGATAAAGCTTCGCTGGGTGTCGGTGCTGCCCCGATAGAGATCGATGGAGTAGGAGATGATCTGGAAGGTGTAGAAGCTGATGCCGATGGGGAGGGTCAGCCCCTCAATGGGCTCCAGCACCCCCGACAGCGGAGGGATGAGGGCGAGATTCTCAATGAAGAAATTGGTGTACTTGAAGAACAGAAGCATGGCCAGATTGAGGCAGACCGACAAGATCAGCCAGAATCTCGCCCGTTTGGGGTTGCTCTCGCGGTATTTTCCGATGGGGAAGCCCGTGAGGTATGCCACTGTAATCGAGAAGAGCATGACCGCCACGTAGGTGGGCTCTCCAAAGCCGTAAAAGACCATGCTCAGGAGAAACAGAGCCAGATTCCGCCCCCTCATGGGCATGATATAGTAGATCAAGAGGGAGAGGGGAAGGAATCCGAAGAGGAATATGGTGGAGGAAAAGACCATAGGGAGAATCCTTTCGTGGAAAGTGGTAAATTTGGGTTTATAGAAGGGTTTTGCCTATGTACTTTTCTTTCCGTGGCGAAAGAAAAGTACCAAAAGAATCGCCACTTAAGGGAGTCACCCACGGTGCCTCCCTTAAGAAACCCACCACCTGATCTGCGCGACTATTTCGCCCACAAAGGGGGCGAAAGAGTCTGATTGCGCGTAGGGTCGCCAAGACCCGAGAGCCCGCACGAACGGCGGAGCGCCGTCCGCGCGGAGCTCGCCGCTTGGCTTCTGCCCCAAGTCGCAGTTTATCCTGTTGGGAAAAGAAAAACTCAGGGTTGTCACCAAACGGGGGACTCACCGCGCGGCCGTC
>JAZNUO010000053.1:0-3606 GCA_045592305.1 Eubacteriales bacterium
CGGCAAATGGGCACGCAGATCAGGCGAAAGGATCCGTAAGGAAAGTACCGTGGGTACTTTCCTTGCGTGGCGCTCTTTTGGTACTTTTCTCTCGACAGGGAGAGAAAAGTACATGGAGTCTATCGCGCCGATAAACCCAAATTTGAAATTTCTCTCATCCCATATATCATAAAGGAGTCACCCTATGTCAACCACCACCCGCCTCCTCTCGGGCTGCGAGCCCGCGTCCGTTCTCGCCTTCTTCGAGGACATCTGCGCCATCCCCCACGTCTCGGGGGACGAGCGTGCCATCGCCGACTATATCGAGTCCTTCGCCAAGACCCGCGGTCTGTTCTGCTACCGCGACAGCGTCCACAACGTCTTTATCAAGCTCCCCGCCACCAAGGGGCACGAGTCTGCCCCCGCCGTCATGCTCCAGGGTCACACCGATATGGTGGGCGAAAAGACCGCCGACTCTACCCACGACTTCGCCGCCGACGGCCTGAAGCTCAAGGTCGATACCGACGGCTGGATCTCCGCCACCGACACCACCCTGGGCGGTGATGACGGCATCGCCGTGGCCATGATGCTGGGAATTCTGGATAATCCCCCCGAGCCGCACCCCGCCATCGAGTGCCTGTTCACGGTATCCGAGGAAACGGGGCTGGAGGGCGCGTGGGCCTTCGACCCCGTAGCCGCGGGAGCCACCGCCCGCGCCATGATCAATCTGGACAGCGAGAACGAGGGAGTCCTCACCGCGGGCTGCTCGGGCGGTATGCGTACCGACGTCACCGTCCCCGTGACCTGCGAGGAGGCCTCGGGCGTGGCTGTGAAGCTGACGCTGGACGGCTTCTCGGGGGGTCACTCGGGGGTGGAGATCCACGAGGGGCATACCAACGCCATCAAGGCCATGGGTCGCATCCTCTCTGCCCTGACCGAGCCCTACGATTTTTCTTTGATCTCGGTGAGCGGCGGCGGTAAGGATAACGCCATCCCCCGCGACTGCTCCGTGACGGTTGATCTCCGCGACACCGCCCACGCCGAGGACTTCCTCCGCGACGTGACCGCCGAGGCCGAAAAGCTCCGCTCCGAGCCCAACATGATCCCCGCAGACAAGAGCTTCACCTGCACCGCCGAGATTCTGTCCGAGGCTCCCGATCTGTGCATGGACGACAAGACCACCCACACCGTCCTGTCTATGCTGACCCTCGTCCGCGACGGGGTGCTGTCCATGTCCGCCCACGTGGGGGGGCTGGTGGCGCACTCCCGCAATCTGGGCATTGTCGAGACTCTCACCGACGGGGAAGGGAAGCCCACCGCCGTCAGGCTCTCCATGTCCACCCGCTCCGCATCGAACAGCCACCTGGATGACTCTGAGCGGGAGCTGTCGGCTCTGGCCGCCGTTCTGGGCGGTGAGGCCACCCACCGCGCCCGCTACCCGGGCTGGGACTACGCCCCCGTCTCCCCCCTCCGCGCTCTCTGGACGAGGGTCAGCGAGGAGACCTACGGCATCACTCCCCGCATCGAGGTCATCCACGCGGGGCTGGAGTGCGGTATCCTCTGCGATAAGCTGGGAGACATGGACATCATCTCGGTCGGTCCCGATATGAAGGATATCCACACTCCCCGCGAGATGCTTTCCATTCCCTCGGTGGAGCGTACCTACAGGTTGGTTTGCGAGACCATTCGCGCGCTGGCTTGATGAAAATCACGGTTCTGTTCCCAATCATTGCATAAAATTTCACAAATTTGTCTCGGTTTAGTACCGTAAGACCATAAAATCCCTTGACAATTTAACGAATTTTGTGTATAATATTATGTGGCCCCGCCCGCCTTTTACGGAACGGGCGGGGCTTCTGATTTTATTTTTTAGGAAAAGGAGGTGTATAAACATGGAACCGATTGAAATTCTGATCGTGGTGATCGTCGGTATCGTCTGCCTGGCCGCGGGCACTCTGGTGGGTGTGTTCTACCGCAAGCACGTCGCCGAGGCCAAGATCGGCACCGCCGAGCAAAAGGCCAAGGAGCTGGTCGAGGAAGGCGCCAAGCAAGCCGAGACGCTGAAGAAGGAAGCACTTCTCTCCGCCAAGGAAGAGATCATGCGCCAGAAGAACGACATGGAGCAGGAGATCAAGGAGCGCCGCTCCGAGGTGTCCCGCACCGAGTCCCGTCTCTCCAAGAAGGAAGAGAATCTGGACAAGAAGAGCGAGCAGCTTGACAGAAAGAACGAGCAGCTTGACAGAAAGCTCAAGGAGTGCGAAGCAGTCCGAGAGCAGATCGACGAGACTCTGGAGGAGCAGAAGCTCATGCTGGAGAAGGTCTCGGGCTATACCGCTGAGCAGGCAAAGGCCGAGCTTGTCGCCGAGCTGGAGGAGGAGATCCGCCACGAGCAGGCGCAACGCATCGCCGAGCTGGAGGAGCAGTACCGTGAGGAGGCCGACGATAAGGCCTGCCGCATCATGGCGCTGGCCATTCAGAGATGCGCGGGCGACTTCGTAGCCGAATCCACCATTTCCTCTGTGGCGTTGCCCAGCGAGGAGATGAAGGGTCGCATCATTGGCCGCGAGGGACGGAATATCCAGAAGCTGGAGACCCTGACGGGCGTGGAGCTCATCATCGACGATACCCCCGAGGTCATCACCATTTCGGGCTTCGACCCCATCCGCCGCGAGGTGGCGAGACTGGCACTGGAGAAGCTCATTTCGGACGGTCGTATCCATCCTACCCGCATTGAGGAGATGGTGGAGAAGGCCAAGAAGGATGTGGATGCCGCCATCAAGCAGGCGGGCGAACGCGCTACCTTCGAAGTCAACATCCATGGCATCAACCCCGACCTGGTTCGCTTGCTCGGTCGCCTTCGCTACCGCACGAGCTACGGTCAGAACGTGCTCCAGCACTCCATTGAGGTCGCCATTCTGGCAGGCATCATGGCCGAGGAGCTGGGAGTTGACCCCGTCCTTGCCCGCAGAGCGGGACTTCTGCACGACATCGGTAAGGCTTTCCCCTACGACGTGGAGGGCTCTCACGTGCAGATCGGTGTCAACGCTGCAAAGAAGTACAAGGAGGGCCGTGACGTAGTCCACGCCATCGAAGCCCACCACGGAGACGTAGAGCCCCAGACCGTCATCGCCGTTCTGGTCCAGGCCGCCGACGCTATCTCGGCCGCCCGCCCCGGAGCCCGCCGCGAGGACATGGAGAACTACATCAAGCGACTGGAGAAGCTGGAGGAGATCGCCGAGGGCTTCACCGGTATCGAGAAAGCCTTTGCCATTCAGGCAGGCCGCGAGCTGCGCGTCATGGTGCGCCCCGACTCGGTGCATGACGAGGATATGCCTCTCATCGCCCGCCAGATGGCCGAAAAGATCCAGGAAGAGGTCAAGTACCCCGGCCAGATCAAGATCAATCTCATCCGCGAGAGCCGCGCTACCGATTACGCCAAGTAACCGAGGCTCCCCCTACCCCAAGCCCCCTGTGGGGCGTGCTTTATCGTATTACAGATACGGGTGCTGTTGTCCGCACAGCCAAATGCGGTTTCCATACAGTGAACATAAAACCCCCCTGTCCATGATCGCCGCCAAGGCAGTATCTCTGCGGAGACACCCCGAACGCGGTTTGGTATAAAGCGAA
>JAZNUO010000054.1:0-4266 GCA_045592305.1 Eubacteriales bacterium
GGGACCGTAGAGGACGGCCTGCTTGGCACCCAGCTTCTCGAAGTACGCCTTGGCGTAGAACTCACCCAGGCGGGCGATGTCGTTACCGGTCTTGATCATACCTGCGTTGATGAAGTAGGGGATCTTGCGGCCGCTCTTGGCTGTGAAGTCACCGAACTTCAAGACCCCCGCGGACTGGAGGAACTCAATAAATTCTCTCTTGTAGCTTTCCATTTTGATATATCTCCTTGTTAATTTTCTCATGATCGCAAGCCCCACTCTTTCCCATCTCCCTTTTTGAAGGTTTTTGGGAGATTCTTAAGAACCCCCACAAACTTCGCCACAGGCGAATTTGCCCCGAGCGTAGAGAGGAGGTTTCCAAAAGGGTTCTTAAGTGGGGGTCAGGGGCAGAGCCCCTCGTTCTCAGTCGCAGAACTCAGCCACGCATCTCTGATAGGCGGCAACGGGATCGGCGGCGGCGGTGATGGGACGGCCCACCACGATGTAGTCGGAGCCGATCTTCTTGGCCTCCTCGGGGGTCATGACCCGCTTCTGGTCGCCCTTGTCGCCGTCAGCGAAGCGGACGCCGGGGGTCACGGTCACAAAGCCCTCGCCGCAACGCTCGTGAACCTTGCCTGCCTCCAGAGGAGAGCAGACCACGCCGTCCAGTCCCGCCGCCTTGGCGTTGTGGGCGTAGTGCATGACCACGTCGGCCACGGGATAGTCGATGAGCAGGTCGTTCGTCATGTGCTCCTGGTCGGTGGAGGTGAGCTGGGTCACGGCGATGAGGATGGGGCGAGTGCCGTCGGGACGGGTCAGACCCTCCAGAGCGGCCTCCATCATGGGGATGGTACCGCCGGCGTGGAGGTTGGTCATGTCCACGTCGAGACGGGAGAGGACAGCCATGGACTTCTTGACGGTGTTGGGAATATCGTGGAGCTTGAGGTCGAGGAAGATCTTGTGGCCGCGAGCCTTGATCTCACGGACGATGGCGGGACCCTCGGCGTAGTAGAGCTCCATGCCGATCTTCACGAAGGGCTTTCTGTCCAGCCCCTCGAAGAGATCGAGGAATGCGAATACCTTTTCTGCGCTGTCAAAATCGCAGGCTACGATGACGTCTTTTCCCATTTTTGGTTTCTCCTTTGTATGTTGATATTTATTAACTTCAGGGGGTACCGGAGAGGTCTCCCCCTCCGGTATTTTTATGATAATTTACTCATATAACGTGCTTTTCACACGCTTTTCGTATATCATCATCTGTAATCAAGGTATAAACCTTGGTAGAATACTTCTTTTCAATATAATCGGTACCACTTGTGCCGGCTTGATTGATCGCCTGTGTGTCCACAATAGTCATAACAGCGGCTACATCGATCTTGGCAGTTGATCGTAAACGCTCCAAGCGAGTATCCAACGACAAACCGGAACCGATCATATCATCAATGATAATGATCCGATCTCCGTCTGCAGGTGAATATCCGCATACAGTGCGTCCTCGATTATCGGGAATTTGACGATCACAAAGATAAGCCGTGCTTATCCCGTACTTTTGATACAAGGAACAGGCCGTTGCACAGGAAAATGCGATCCCGTGATAGGCCAGACCCATGATCGCATCATATTCGAGATTGTTCTCACGAATACAATCAGCAAAGCACTCACCAATTTTAGCGATCTGCGAATTCGTTGTAAAATTTTCGGTGTTGATTCTGTATTGCCCATCATCTGTGAAAGACAACACCCCGCTTCCGGCCATCAATCGAATAAACCGCTCCTTTGAGGTATAAGTGTTCAACTTGTGGTCAAAAAGCTCATCGATGGTAATGCCAAAATGATCAGAAATGGGAGTCAGAAGCGATATGTCCGGCTGGGCAATATCATTCTCCCATTTCGAAACCGCTTGACAAGATATATGCAGTATTTCAGCCAACTGCTCCTGCGTCTCACCCTTGCACAGGCGAAGCCTCTTGATAGTTTTGCCTAAAGAATTCATTTTGTTCTCCTAAACAGTATATTTAAGAAGGCCTTCTTATGGCTCTATTATATCGTAGAAGCTGTCACCTGTCAATGACGTGTCATTCGATGATTTATCAACCGAAGGTTGACCCATTTATGGTTGAGTGCAGGAAAGGCATTACCGTAGCTTTGCCTTCCCCAGCGGGGAAGGGGGACCGCGAAGCGGTGGATGAGGAGAGCGGATTGCAGATTACCATCTTGGTGTCCGCTTCCATCATCACCATTTCACTTTCGTGGCTTCAAATCCTGCACTCCAATACCGATATGCTTCAGAATATCCTCGCATACCGCATTGAATCTTTCATGAATATCCTCGTTGGTATATCGCAATACCACGTTACCGAGCATTCTCATATCATCATCCCGTTTCTTATCATCCTCACGGTGTTCAGGCAAATTGTGCTGTCGTCCATCAATCTCAATGACAACACAAGCACTCGAAATATAGAAGTCAACAATGTAATTACCAATATTCTTTTGCCTGTTGACCGTCACGGGAAGCCTTTTCAAAAAATCATACCATAGATGCTTTTCTTCGGGAGTCATATTCTTGCGAAGAGCTTGGGCGTTGGGGACGAGTTTTTCGTTATAATTGTATTTCATCTCTGTCTCCTTACCTTGATGGCCCACTGATTGGTTTCACCACAATAACGGACACCCGAAAGGTAATCTGTAAGCCGCTCTCCTCATCCACCGCCTGCGGGCGGTCCCCCTTCCCCGCTGGGGAAGGCAAAGATCGGACTCACTTACAGGTATGCTCCGCCCAGTAAGCCGCCATCTCTACCCATTTTGCGATCATAGGATCGTTCCAATTAGGATTCCCCATATCGGTAACGGCGTTGCCCAGAGCGACACCGTGGGGAGCGTGGGGGAAGATATGAAGCTCGTAAGGAACTCCCGCGTTGGCGTAGGCCATGGCGAAGTCCAACGAGTTGCGGGCATCCACGATCTGATCGTCGGCGGTATGGACGACGAAGGCGGGAGAGCTGTCGGCACTCACGTGCTGATCCACGCTGACGTAATCCGTCTCTTCCTTGGTGGGGTCGTCCTTGCAGAGCAGATTCTTGATGCTGAAGCCGTGTCCCTTCATGCTGATGACGGGGTAGATGGGCATAATGCCACGGGGCTTATTGTACCCAAAAGGAACGTCCAGACCCTCGGTGGCCTCGGGACGGTTCCAGAGCACGCCCGCGCAAGCCGTCAGGTGTCCGCCCGCCGAGAAGCCCGTGACAAAGAGCTGATCGGGGTCGATGCCGTACTGATCCGCGTTGTCCTTGATGTGCTTGATGGCTAAAGTGACCTCACGGAGCTGGGTAGGGTAAGGCTCTTTTCTGCCCACGGTGTAGTGGAGCACGAAGCCGTTGTAGCCGTAGGGTAGAAACGCCATGGCGATGGGCTCGCCCTCGCGGTCGGCGCAGACAACGCCGTAGCCGCCCCCGGGGATCACCAGAATGGCTTTACGCCGCTTCCCGCCCACAGGCTCGGCGATGTAGGTCTCCAGGAACACGTCGGGGTGTCCCTCTCGGAGGTAGATCTTATTATAGGTCATGCTATCACCTCACGCCTGACCGATGATCTCGGAAAGACTTTCGATGCGGTACTTCTCCATAACGCGGGGCAGATCGTTGATGATATCCCGACAAGCGAAGGGGTTGACCAGATTGGCCGCGCCCACCTCGACAGCGGTCGCGCCCGCCAGCATCAGCTCGATCACATCCTCAGCGGTAGATACACCGCCCATACCCACCACGGGGATGGAGACGGCGCGGGCCACCTGATAGACCATGCGCACCGCCACGGGGAAGATGGCGGGACCCGAGAAGCCGCCCATCTTGTTGGCGATGACGGGCTTGCGGGTGTTCAGGTTGATGCGCATACCCAGAAGGGTATTAATGAGGCTGATGCCGTCAGCCCCCGCCTCCTCGCAGGCCTTGGCGATGGAAACGATGTCGGTAACGTTGGGGGAGAGCTTGATGATCACAGGCTTTTGGGTCACAGCCTTGACCGCGCGGGTCACGGCCGCCGCGGCCTCGGGCTGAGTGCCGAAGCTCATGCCGCCGCCGTGGACGTTGGGGCAGGAGACATTGACCTCCAGCCAACCAACCTGATCTTCACCGTCAAGTTTCTGACAGGTATAGGCGTAGTCCTCGATGGCAAAGCCGCTGACGTTGGCCATGACGGGCTTATGGAAGCACTGGGCCAGACGGGGCAGCTCCTCGGAGATGACCTTCTCCACGCCGGGGTTCTGCAGTCCTACCGCATTGATCATAC
>JAZNUO010000055.1:0-6252 GCA_045592305.1 Eubacteriales bacterium
TTCTTGAAAGAAGTTTCCCTCTTGACTCCCTTCAAGAACTTTCAAAAAGTATTATTTATCAATGATTTTTAAAAAGTTTTGAAGATTCCAAAGGGACTTTTCCAAAAGTCCCTTTGGCGGGGTGCAGGGGCAGAGCCCCTGCCCGATAAATCCCAATTTACCGTTTCGGTCTGTCTGCCTTCCCCCTCGCCGTCAGCTTGATGATGAGCATGAGATCATCGGGCTGCACCTTGGCCTCGTGGGCGGCGCGGCAACGGCGGAGCTCCCCGCATTTGGTGCACTTGGAGATGATGATATACCCCTTTTTGGGATCGGGCTCGGCGGAGATGGGCTCCAGATCGCCCCCGCAGGGGTTGGCGCGGTCGCCGGGGTTGACGTCCACGTGCCGCGACCAGAGGCAGAAGGGACAGTGATTGCGGGAGGAATAGCCCAGAGGCTTGACCTCCCTCCCACAATGGACGCAGACAAAGCCGTCGTCCAGCTTGGAAAAGCGTTTCTGTTCCATGGAGTGTCCTTTCATAGGATACAGGATTTTCGTGAAATGGGGATGAACGGGCGGGGGGCAAATTTGGGGTTGTCGGGCGAAGCCCGTCACGCCCCCGCAGGGGGCATATCGAATCCCGAAGGGATATATCGAGTACCGTAAGGCACATATCGAGTCCCGAAGGGACATATCGACCGAGAGCTTTTGTCGATATACACCCTTCGGGTGTTCGATATGCCTTCGGCTCGATATGCCGCTATCGCGGCTCGATATGCGCCCTCGCGGGCGCGTGACCTTTCCGACAATCCCCAATTCCTCATTTCCCCTTATAGTACGCCTCCAGCAGCTCTCCTGCCGCCATGGCGGAGTAGGAGCCGCCGCCTGCCCGCTCGATGACCGAGACCACCACGATCTCGGGATTGCGGGAGGGAGCGGCGCAGATGAACAGACCGTTTTCGGTGGATTTTGCGCCTGTCTGGGCAGTACCCGTCTTGCCCGCCACCGTGACGGGGACATTTTTCATATAGCGGCTGACCTCGCTTGAGGTGGCCACCATCTGCTCCATGCCGTCGATGACGGTCAGGCGGTCGGCGGCCGACAGGGGGAAGGAATCCACCGCCTCGGGAGCCGTCACGAAAATATCGGCGCGGTCGGAAAAATCCCGCACCTTCAGAAGCAGGTGGGCGGCGTAGCGGGTGCCTCCGTTGACCAGCGTGGAGGTGTAGACCCCCAACTGCAGGGGAGTAAAGGCGTTGTCCGACTGACCGATGGCGGCGGCGATGGTGTCGGTGGGCTGCCAGTCCAGACCGTGAATGTCAGCGCGGTAATCGGGACCCGCCAGAGAGCCTCTCTGCTCCCCCAGCTCGATGCCCGTGGACTCCCCCAGACCGAACATACGGCAGTAGAGATTCATATTGGTAATGCCCAGCCGCCGTCCCAGATCGTAGAAGTAGCAGTTGCAGGACACCCGCAGAGCCTCGGCGGCATTGATCCAACCGTGCTGCTTGACCGCCCCCGAGCTGTTATGGATCCAGCAATCGGGCTGGTAGCTTTGGTAGTAGGTGTAGGTGCCCGCGCACTCCAGCGTGGTGGAGGCGGTGACGATCCCCTCGGTGAGAGCGGCGGCCACCATGCCGGGCTTGAAGGTGGAGCCGGGAGCGTACAGACCGCTCAGGGCGCGGTTGAACAGGGGGAGGGCATCGTCGGCATAGAGATCATCGTAGTCGCGATTGAAGGTGGAGAGATCGTAGGTGGGATAGGAAGCGATGGCCAGCAGGGCGCCGCTGTTCGGGTCCATGGCCACCATAGCCCCCGCCTTGCAGTCATCGCGGTGGTAGGTGTTCTGAATGAAGCGAACGTTCTCGGCCAAGGCCTTCTCGGCGGCGATCTGGAGGTTTATGTCGATGGTGAGGTAGACGTCCTTACCCGCCACGGGCTCGGTTTTCATGTACTCGCGGACGATGCGTCCGTCCTTGTCCTCCACAACCACCTTGATACCGTCCTGACCGTGGAGGTACTCCTCAAAGGCGGCCTCACAGCCCGACTTACCCACGCGGGCATTCATGGCGTAGCCCAGCTCCTTGTAGTACTCCCACTCCTCCGCGTAGATGGGACCCGTTTGTCCCAGAATGTGGGAGGCATAGCCGGGGAAGCAGTAGACACGGGTGGACTTGGTGGCAAAGCCGATGCCCGCGATGCCCAGCTCCTTTTCGTGGGTGACGGTTTCCATGGTGACGTTCTCGGCCAGCACGTAATCGTTGGCGCGGGAAAAGCCCACCGCCTCCATGCCCCAGAGGACACGGATGAGGCGGTCAATATCCGCGTTCCCGTAGAGGGGAGAGCCGTCCTCCCCCTTAGCGTCCAGCTCGTACTCCTCCACGAAATACGCGGTCAGCCGCTCCGCCGTGATGCAGGCGAGGGGATCGGAATCGTAGTAATCGTTGGCCTCTGCGGTGTTCATGCGCTTCTCACTCTTGATGCGCAGAATGGCCTCGCGGCGCAGACCGTTGGTCTGTACCACGTCCAGAAAGGTACCGTGGGTGTCGGATACGGGATCCGATGCCTCGGACTTGTAGGTGTAGTCGGGGTAATACCCGTCAAAGGGGAAGTCATAGGTGCAGAAGCGATCCACCTCCCCGCAGGATTCCAGCATACGGAGAGCCTGTAGCACCGCGTGGTTGCGGAGAGCCTGATCCTTGGGAAGCACCGAGTAGTCCAGGGTCAGGTCATGGGTGTAGGCGTTGGTGACAAGAGGCACGCCGTTGCGGTCGTAGATTTGCCCGCGGACGGCATGCACCACCACGGTGCGCTCGGTGGTGCCGTCCTGCTTGTGTCCCCCGATGTTCTCGGAGGTCAGCTCCAGCGTCGCCAAACGGATGATATAGACCGCGCAGACTACCAGAAAGGCGATCCCCAGCCCCCACAGGCGGGATATGGACTTGGATCGGTTACGGGTGGCCATAGGGGACTCCTTTCAGGGAATTTATTGCGCGGGGTGTTCCCGCGGCGCGAATGACGTGTACCGCGGATGAGGTCGCGGGCGCAACGGTGCTTGCCGAGGGGCCCGGCAAAATGACGTGGCTTGGGGCGGAAAGCCGATGATGTGCCCCTGCGGGGCAACGGAGGAAGGCGAGACGGTTACAGTTCTCGCACAGGCCAGAGACTGACGGCCATGAGCAGAACCAGAATCACAAGGCAGAGGATCATACCCACGTTGCCCACTGTGACCGAGGCGGCTTTCCCGCGGCAGAGGGGAGCGGTGCCGCTTGAGAGCTTGCGCTTGGAGAACAGCACGCAGAACAGGACGATGCCCGCGATGAGCATACCGTACTGCCACATGACGATGAACAGAGCGATGAGGGGCTGGAGCGGGCTCGTAAAGGTGGTCATATCCTCGGGGAGACGGTTGGCAAGGGCGGGCATGGCGATGCTGCCCATGAAGTTGATGGCGGCGTGCATAGCCACGCACCACCAATACTTGCCCGTGCGGGTGTAGATGTAAGCCAGCAGCATACCCACCAGCGTGGCGTAGAAGAGCTGGAAGAAGTTTCCGTGAAACAGACCGAACAGAATGCCCGAAAGCAGGATGGAGGGCATGTCACCGTAGCGGCGGGTGCGGTCGATGAGGAGCTTGCGGAAGAGGAGCTCCTCGCCGAGAGGGGCGCAGATACAGGTGCCGATAAAGGTCATCCAGACGGGGGATTCATCCACCATAGCCGCCAGACTGTTGGCGTAATCGTAGTCCATAATGGCCGACAGGATGGACATGATGATGTTGCCCACCAGCCCCCCCGCGGTCATGCATCCCAGGGCGATAATCAGCAGGATCGTCCAATGCCCGAAATGGAAGGGAGGCTTCTCTACGGCGCACAAGCGGTTGAGGGCGTAGTCGGGGTTATGAGGGGAGGCGGGGACCTTTCTCAGGATCAGCCACATGACGGGGAGAGCCACGGCGTACAGCGGGATCAGAGAGAATACCCAGTTGACCCACCACGCGTCCAGCGCCGAGGGAGCCAGCTCCCGCAGGAGGAACAGAGCGGCAATGGCCACCGCCTGTGGGGTCAGGGTCAGAACGGCATAGGCAAGACCGATGCGGGAAAACTCGCGGCGCGCCGCGGCGGGGTCAGCGGTCGGGGGAAGCAGAGGGGACTCGAAGGGATCGTTTTGGGTAGAAAAGGTGTTGTTCATGGGTATGTAAGGGATTGGTTGAGGGAAATAGCATAGCATACTGCCAACCACGCGCATGATGCTATCCTGCATAGATACGGTTCCAATGGTGAAAAGGGCGACTATGCTTCGTCTTTCTCGCCATGATTTTCTGTAACGGGGAAAATTGCCCGTGAGATGAGGGGGTCTGACCCAAGCCTGCAACGGCCTTGGATTTACTTAAGCCGATACTCCAGCGCCGCGCCCCAAAGCTCGGGGTGCTTGATGATGCGGCCGAGACCGTTGATGACGCAGTCTCTGGGATTGCGGGCGACGGTGACGCGAAGTCCCGTGGCGACTCGGATGGCATCGGAAAGCCCCGGCATCCTGGCGCAGCCGCCCGAGAGCATGAGACCGTAGTCATAAATGTCCGAGGCGATCTCGGGGGGAACGTCCTCCAGCACCGCGGTGATGCTCTTCACGATCGCCCCCAGCGTGGGTGTGATGGCCTCGCAGATCTCGGAGGAAAAGACCTCCTGACAGGAGGCAAGCCCCGTGCGGGCGTTGCGGCCGTAGATCTTCATGCTGCCGCGGTCCAGACCGCTGTCACAGGTGCCGATGCGCACCCGCAGCTCCTCGGCGGTCGCGCCTCCCACAATGAGATTGCGGCGTTGCTTTAAGTAGTTGATGATGGAGGAATCCAATCGCTCCCCCGCCACCTTGATGGAGTGGGCGGCGATGATACCCCCCGCCGAGATGATGGCGACCTCGGAGATACCTCCGCCCATGTTCAGGATCATACCCCCGCGGGGAGAGCTGACCCGCAGTCCCGCGCCGGCGGCCGCCGCGAAAATGGCGGGCACCTGAGCCACGGCCTTCGCGCCCCCCTCAAAGACGGTGTTCTCGGCGGCAAGCTGCTGCACCTGATTGATGCGGTAGGGGGTGGCCATGAGCACCACGGGGCGGTTGAAGGTGGAGGTGATCTGTTTATTCTGGAACATGGCGCGCACCATGCGGGCGGCTACCTCAAATTCGGATACCAGCCCCTCGCGGATGGGGCGGTAGGCCAGAATATCCTGAGGGGTCTTACCCAGCATTTCGCGGGCCTTGGCTCCAAGGGCGACCAGCTTGTGGGTCTCGCTGTCAATGGCCGCCGCCGAGGGACAGCGGAGCACGATGCCCCCCTCCTGCGTCCAGATGCGGGTGTATGTAGTTCCCATGTCCAATCCCACCATATAGGCCATAGACGGTTCTCCTTTCCATGTCAAACGTATCCTGCGCCGCCGTCACGGATGTGGGTGATCGCGGCGAAAATGCTTACAGATGAATACCAAAGACCAGCTTGAGGGTCTCGTACAGACGGCGGACGGGGAGTCCCACCACGTTGAAGTAATCTCCCCGAATGCCCGTGATGTAGCGGGCGGCGTGACCCTGAATGGCGTAGCCCCCCGCCTTGCCGAAGGACTCGCCCGTGGCTACGTAGGCAAGGATCTCCTCCTCGCTCATGGGGGCGAAGCTCACCGCCGTCAGCTCGTGGGCGGTGACGGTGCGTCCCTTGTGCCAGACGGCGATGCCGCTGGCGACGGTGTGGGTGCGATCCTGTAGCATGGTCATCATGCGGATCGCGTCAGCCTCGTCGAGGGGCTTGCCCAGAAACTCACCGTCCAGAGTCACCAGCGTGTCCGAGGCGATGATGACGGTCTCGCTGTCGGCGGAATCCATGCCCTCGGCTACGAGGCGGTCACGGGCGGCCAGACATTTTTTGACTGAAATGGACTCCACCCGCGCCCCGGGGTCGGTAAGCTCACAGGACTCGTCGGCATCGGCGACCAGGGTGGTGAAGTCTACCCCCAGCGTGGTCAGTATCTCCCTGCGGCGGGGGGAGGCGGATGCTAAAATATATCTCATAAAGGGATTATCCTTTCGTAATGGGGATACTACTCCATAATAAAGAGTATATCATCTTATTATACCACAAAAGCAGCGGAATAGCAAGGGCTTTTCGGGGGAATTTTGTGAAGTTTTGTCGGCAGTTTTGTCTGCGGCTCTATGGGCGGTCCCGACGGCTGTCCGTACGGCGGTTTTCTCGCCAAAAAGACCCCCGCGCAGGCGGAGGTCTCTAT
>JAZNUO010000056.1:0-2478 GCA_045592305.1 Eubacteriales bacterium
CCCGACACGTGGAAGGCGAGGAAATCGTCGGTGAGGAGCGTGCCCTCGGACAGCGCGCCCGAGGAGTAGAGGGCGGCCATGATATGTCCGCTCTGGTGGGAGAATCGGTGCATCTCCGTGCCGCTTCCCGCCGCGAAGGACTCGGCAGCGACCACACCCGTGAGGAAGCAGGGCATATAGGAATCCGTTGCGTCGCGGGGGGTGGCCGACACGCCCACGGCCGCGACTTGGTAGTTCCCTTCCTCCAGAATACTCCGCAGGTCGCAGATGACGGCGGGGAGGTTCTTGACGTGGGCAAAGACCGCGTCGCTCTGGCGCAGACCTCTGCCCCCCTCGGCTACGGGGAGGGGAGCCTTGCAGTTGGCGATGACGGTGATCTCACCGTCCTCACCGACGGTGCAGGCCGCCGCCGAGGTGGTGTAGTTGCTGGTGTCAAAGCCCACCCAGCAAAGGTGGGAATTCTGCTTGTCGGACATGACTTATTCCGCTTCTGCGGGGGTGTTGGCGGCGGTCTCGGCGGACTCGTTGGAGTCGGTCTCCTCCGCGGCGACTGCGATCTCCCCTACGGGCTCCGCGGCGGGCTCGGTTGCCTCGGCGGCGGTTTCGGCGGGAGCGGTCTCCGGCACCGGCAGAACGCCGCCGTTATCCTCCAGCTCCTTCTTGATGGCGTTCAGCACGCCGTTGATGAAGGCGCGAGCCTTGGGATCGTCAAACTTCTTGGCCAGCTCCACCGCCTCGTTGATGGCGATGGGGGCGGGGATCTTCTCGGCAAAGACCACCTCATACGCCCCCAGCCGCAGAACGGCGCGGGAGACGCGGGACAGGCGGTCGGTTCTCCAGCCCTTGGCGTGACGGCTCAGAAGCGCGTCGATCTCGCTCAGGTGCTCCATGATGCCAAAATACTCCCTGCGGATGTAGCGGTCCTTGGTATCCACGTCGCGGGCCTCGGCGGCGCGGAGGAAGATGGTCTCGGGAGCCTCGTCCCCGTGGTACTCGGTCTCAAAGAGGAGAGCAAGTACGGCCTCACGGGCGGCTCGTCTCTGCTCGCGGGCGGTCTCCGCGCTCTTCCTCGAGCGGGCGGCGGCGCGGTAATTTTTCTGATTCTCTGCCATGGTATGTGTCCTTTCGTGGGCGGATATGTGTATTTCCATGATCGTAGGGGTGCGCATAGTATATCAGTATTATTATACTGCATTTCCCCGAGAAAGTCAACATGAAAAATGAATAAATACAGGGAAAGTGTATATTTATTTTTGAAAGACAAGACCCACCCCGCCAAAAGCAGGGTGGGGGAGTCGGTATATGCGGTTTTTGGGGGTCACTTGTCGGCGTCCTCCCAGCCTGTGACCTCCAGACGTCCCTCGGGGGTCTTTTCGAAGAGGACGTCCACCGAGTGGATGCCCGAGAAGCGAACCTCGACGGTGAGGTAGGCAAGCTCGGCTTCAAAGTCCTCGGCGGTGGGAGGATACTGGGGTCCAAAGGGAAGGGGCGTATATTTTTTGGGGTCAAGATAACTGTAGGTGTAGCTCTTGACATGGAGGGTGGCCTTGCCGTATTCCTCGGCGAAGGCCTCGTTCTCCGAAAGGTAGACCACGGCTCTTTCACCGTAGGGGGTCAGGTAGCCGTTCGTTGTCCTGAGCCGCACCACGGTCTTGACCATGACCATTCCCCATACCACCAGCAGGGCTGTCAAAAGAATGGCTCCTACCACGATCAGCAGGGTGATGCGGGTCTTTTTGGAAAAAGCTATCATGTGATGAGTCCTCCTCGGACCGTTTCAAAGCCGCGGCGGCGATCCCTCCGCCGCGAGCCGACTGATAAGAATTCTGTTGTAACGATTCAGTTGATATGGAAAATTGCAGTTTATAGGTCTGGTGTCTGACGGAAGAAGCGGTGACGCGATCCACCCTCATCCGTCGCCACCGCAGGAGCTGGCGACACCTTCCCCCGCGGGGAAGGCAAGAATTTTTGTGTTTTTCGTTGTCCAAAAACTCTTATATATCAGTATGTTTTTGGTTATAAGAGCACGAAAAACATACCACGAAAGCCTTCCCTTGTAAGGGAAGGTGGCACGCCCGAAGGGCGTGACGGATGAGTAGCCATCCTACCCAATTCTGCTCTGTTCTGTCAGACCGACAAACCCAAATGTAACTGTTCAGCCGTTCTTCAAATTTGGGTTTATCGGGCAGGGGTTCCACCCCTGCACCCCACGTAAGCCCTTCTTGAAAGAAGGGTTTAAGAATCCCAAGAACTTTCAAAAAGGGCTATTTATCAATGCTTTTTTAAAAGTTCTTGAAGGGTGTCCAGAGGGAAACTTCTTTCAAGAAGTTTCCCTGTGACGTTTTCCTCCCCCCTGCACGATAAACCCCAATTTAAAGCTCGTCTGAACCGTTACGTTACGTTTTGGGGGCAGGGCGTTTGTAGGTAAAGACGTCAAGGAGGGTCACGCCCATGGCCTTCAGCTCGGTCACAGAGGTC
>JAZNUO010000057.1:0-2795 GCA_045592305.1 Eubacteriales bacterium
TAAATAATACTTTTTTGAAAGTTCTTGAAGGGAGTCCAGAGGGAAACTTCTTTCAAGAAGTTTCCCTTTGGCGCGTCCCCATAAACCCCAATTTCACCGCCCCGGTTTTCCGAACGCCTCTATCATAGCGGGATAGGCGAGAGACAGGACGGCGCAGAACAGGATGCCGACAAAATAGCGGCTCACCCGCGCTCTCTCAGCTCATCCAGAGACTTGCGGATATCCCCGTGCTTGTCAATGAGCACCTCGGCGGTGGCGCGGTCGCAGCTTCCCAGCTCCATGAGGATGCGGATGCTGCGGTCGCGGAGCTTGACGTTGGTGGGGCGGACGTTGACCATCAGGTTGCCCACCACCTTGCCCGTCTTGATCATGGCACCCGTGGAGAGCATATTCAGCACCAGCTTCTGGGCGGTGCCCGCCTTGAGTCTCGACGAGCCCGTGATGACCTCGGGACCCACGTAGGGAGCGATGGTCACGTCGCAGAGGGGATGCATACGGCTGTCGGGGTTGCAGGTGATGCCGAGGGGGATAGCCCCCAGCTCGCGAGCCTTCTTCAAAGCGCCCAATACGTAGGGAGCGCCGCCCGACGCGGACAGACCCACCACCACGTCACCCTTGGTCACGCCGTCAGCCTCCACGTCCCGCGCGCCCAGCTCCTCGTTGTCCTCAACCCCCTCCGCGGCGCGGAACATAGCGCTCTCGCCTCCCGCCATAATGCCGCGGACGAGGTTGTAATCCACCCCGAAGGTCGGGGGGCACTCGGAGGCATCCACCACGCCCAAACGCCCCGAGGTGCCCGCGCCGACGTAGACGAGATGACCGCCCGCGTCGAGTGCGGCGGCTATGAGATCAATGGCGGCGGCGATCTCGGGGATCTGGGTGGCGATGGCATCCTCCACCACGCGGTTTTCGTTGTTCATGACCGTGACCATGTCGAGGGTGGACATCTCATCGATGTGGAGCGTGTTCTGATTTCGTCCCTCGGTCTTGAGAGAGCCGAGGTCGGGGCGCAGGGTTATGTTATCGTGTTTCATGTGGTTCCTCTTATTCTATCAAGTATGGGTCTGCCTCGCACCCGAAGGGTGCATATCGAGCCGCGATAGCGGCATATCGAGTCCTGAAAGGACATATCGAACCCCCGAAGGGGGTATATCGACTGACAATTTGGGGTCGATATGTCCCTGCGGGACTCGATATGCGCCTTCGGCGCGTGAAGCAGAGGTGAGCTTACAGGGAAGGTCTGTTCTTCATCGCCCAGACCTTCAGCACCGCCGCCTGAGTTTTGGCGTCCTGTACCTCACCCGAGAGGATCATATCCACCAGCTCGGGGAGGGGGATTCTGACCACCTCCAGAAACTCGTCGGGGTCGGGGTCGCACTCACCCTCCACCATGTCCTCGGCGAGATACGTATAAATGATCTCGGTGAGCAGGGCAGGGGAGGTGGCCAGCGCGCCTATGTCTGTGAGGTTTTCGGTGGTGAAGCCCGTCTCCTCACGAAGCTCACGGAGCGCCGCCTCGCGGTGATCCTCACCCACGTAGTCGAGCTTACCCGCGGGGATCTCCAGAGTCACGCGGTCAAGCGCGTAGCGGTACTGACGGATGCAGACCACCTCGCCCTTGTCGGTGAGGGGCACCACCGCCACCGCACCGCCGTGCTTGCAGTATTCCCGCATGGACTCCCCGCCGTCGGGGAGGTTGATTTGGTCGCGGTAGAGGTGGAGAACCTTACCGTCAAAGATCAGCTCGGAGGAGGCCTTTGTCTCCTTGAAGTAGGCTTCGGGCTTGGAGTATTTCATGGTTGGGATTCCTTCCGTGAAGCGCGGCGCGGGGTTTGGTGCATATTATACAACTTTGCGCGGCGCGGGGAGTATTTCCTACATTATACTCCAAATCGGCGGATTTGTAAAGATTTATCTTGAAATTTTTCGGGAGATATGGTAAAATATCATGTACGCTTTACAATCTGACTTTACAATGAAGAGGAGTTGTCATGGCCAATCAGGTTTCTCAAGAGCATTCCCGCACCGCCGCTCTGATCGGCGAGGACGGACTCCACCGTCTCCAAAACGCCCGTGTAGCCGTGTTCGGCATCGGCGGCGTGGGCGGTCATCTGGCCGAGGCACTCGCCCGCGCGGGGGTGGGTCACATCCACCTCATCGACCGCGACACGGTCTCCCTCTCCAATATCAACCGTCAGGCGGTGGCGCTCCACTCCACGGTGGGTCGCCCCAAGGCGGAGGTCATGGCCGAGCGAATCCGCGACGTCAACCCCCTCTGCGCGGTAGAGTCCTCGGTCTGCTTCTACCTCCCCGAAAACGCAAGCGAGTTCGACCTGTCCCGCTACGATTTCGTAGCCGACTGCGTGGACACCGTGGCCGCCAAGCTGGAGCTGGCCGTCCGTTGCGATGAGGTCGGAACCCCACTTATCGCCGCTATGGGCGCGGGCAATAAGCTCTACCCCGAGCGTTTCCGCGTCAGCGATATATCCAAAACCGAGACCGACCCCCTCGCCCGTGTCATGCGCCGCGAGCTGAAAAAGCGGGGCGTGAAAAAGCTCCTCTGCGTCTGGTCGGACGAGCCGCCTATCCCGACGAGGGTCATAGGGGATGACGGTCGCCCCGCGCCTGCCAGCATCGCCTTTACGCCCTCGGCTATGGGACTCATCATGGCGGGGGAGATCGTCAGAACGCTGGCAAAGCTCTGATCCCCACCCCGTGGGAGTGTCGGGCGATATGTCCCTGTGAGTCTCGATATGCGCCTTCGGCGCAAGGAGAGCGTTTTTCAATACTGAACA